>CALXKD010000021.1 GCA_944388795.1 uncultured Clostridia bacterium | reverse complement strand
TACAGAATTCATTCCTTAAAAGTTGCTTAGTATAAACTTAATCAAAAAGTGTCTAACTTTTTGGGTTCAGTTCAATTTGGTTTTCTTTTTTAAATATTAAAATGTCCAAATAGAAACGTCCCCAAATGGACATTACTCTTCTTTCACTAAAACATTCTCATTTCCAATAATCCATCTAAAAATGTCTAAAATATCTTCTGTTACATACATCTGTCCGCAACTCTTGTTTTCATTATCCACTTGAACAAAAACAGGCATGTTATTTTTATCTCCGTTGAAGTATTTTATAGCACCTCTTAATTTCTTCTTTTCTTCTTCGTCAGCATCAGTAATATTTAATACCAGAACCTTATGTTTTTGTTCTCCAAAATCTTTAATATCATTTGCAACAATTTTTGTGGCATCATCTTCACGAATGCTTAATCTTCCTTCTACTAATACAATATTTTCTTCTGTTAGGCTTGAACCTGCTTTCATATAGGCATTTTCAAATACAATAATTTCTGCTTGACCATATAAATCTTCGATGGTAACAAATGCCATTATCTTGTTATTCTTCGTATATTTCTTTTTAATAGAAGTAATAATTCCCGCATATTTCACATGATCCCCATCAGAAAATTTTGGTTTTTCTAAATTGATTTCTCCTCCATCATATTGCATTGATGCATTTTGTTCATCAATTTCTTTCATTTGCATTGTGTTGATATTGGTTTGTCTCTCAATTTGGCTTCTTAATTTTTCCAATGGATGTCCTGATATATAAATACCTAACATTTCTTTTTCTGTTGATAGTAAATCTCTTTCTGACATTTCTTCATGTTCTTCAAATACATATTTCTTTTCATTCATTTCTTTTTTATCTTCTTCTGAACCTAAATCAAACATAGAGACTTGTCCTGAAAAACCTTTTTTCTTACTACTTTGAATCGTATCTACAATGTTTTCAAAAGATGCAAGTAATGTACTTCTGGTTTGCTCAAAATTATCAAATACACCTGCTTTTATTAAACTTTCAATACATTTTTTATTAACCGCATCATCTGCAATTCTTTCACAAAAATCTGTAAAACCTTTGTAATCCCCATGCTCATTTCTTTCTTTAACAATATTGTCAACTGGAACTGTACCTACATTTTTAATACTACCTAAACCAAATCGAATTTTTCCATCTTCAACTGTAAATTTGGTACTACTTTTATTAATTTCTGGTTTTAAAATTTCGATTCCTAAGTTTTTACATTCATCAATATATTGAGGAACTTTATCTAGATTTCCTAAATAACTATTCAATGTTGCTGCCATAAATTCTGCTGGATAATATGCTTTTAAATATGCCGTTCTATATGCGACAACTGCATAACAAGCAGCATGCGATTTATTAAATGCATATTTTGCAAATTCTGCCATTTCATCAAAGATTTTATTAGCTGATTCTGCGTCTATTCCATTTCTTACACATCCTGGCACAATGACATTTCCATTTTCATCTACTTGTCCATTAATAAAAACTTCTCTTTCCTTTGCCATAACATCTAGCTTTTTCTTTCCCATGGCTCTTCTTACCAAGTCCGCTCTTCCTAGAGAATAACCTGCCAAATTACGAACTATTTGCATAACTTGTTCTTGATATACCATACAACCATAGGTTACATTTAAGATTGGCTCTAAGCTTGGGTGAGTATATTCATTATGTCCTGGATGTTGTTTTCCTTTAATATACCTTGGAATTTGGTCCATTGGTCCTGGTCTGTATAAAGAAACACCGGCAATTAAGTCTTCTAGACAGTCTGGTTTTAGCTCTTTCATGAAATTAGTCATTCCTTGTGACTCAAATTGGAAAATACCACAAGATTTTCCCTCTTGCCATAATTTATATACCTTTGGATCTGCCATTTCTTTATCAAATTCGACATCAATACCTCTATCTTTCTTTACCAGTTCCATGGTATCTTGAATAACCGTTAAGGTTCTTAATCCTAAGAAGTCCATCTTTAATAATCCTAATTCCTCCAATGTTGTCATAATATATTGCGTAGAAATTTGTCCATCACGAACATACAAAGGAACATAGGTATCTACTGGATCTTTTGTAATAACAACTCCACATGCATGAGTAGATGCCTGTCTAGGCATTCCTTCCAATCCCATAGCAATATCTAATAAATTTTTTACTTGTGGATCATTTTCATATTTTTCTCGTAATTCTATATTTTGTTCTAAGGCTTTTTTTATGGTGATATGTAATTCATTTGGTATCATTTTTGCCAATGTATCTGCTTCTGCATAAGGAACATCTAATACTCTTGCTACATCTCGAATAACCATTCTTGCAGACATGGTTCCAAAAGTAATAATCTGCGAAACATGGTCATGTCCATATTTTCGAGATACATAATCGATTACATCTTGTCTATGTGTATCACTAAAGTCGACATCAAAATCAGGCATACTAATTCTTTCTGGATTTAGAAATCTTTCAAATAGTAAATCATATTTCATTGGGTCAATATCTGTAATTTCAATAGCATATGCAATAATAGATCCTGCACCTGATCCTCTTCCTGGTCCTACAGAAATGTTATGGGTTTTGGCATAATGAATGAAATCCCATACAATTAGAAAATAGTCCACATATCCCATCTTTTTGATAACGCCAATTTCATATTCTGCTCTATCTAAAATTTCTTTACTTGGATTTTCTCCATATCTTTTTTTAATACCATCATCACAAAGTTTTTTGAAATAATCATAATGTGTTGGATATTCTGGTGGTACATCATAATTGGGTAATATAGTATGCCCAAATTCAAATTCTACATTACATTTATCTGCAATTTTTACTGTATTTTCTATGGCATCTGGAAATGCACTAAAATATTCTGACATTTCTTCTGGAGATTTGACATATAGCTCATCTGTATCAAATCGCATTCTATCAGGATCACTCATTCGTTTTCCTGTTTGAATACATAATAGAACTTCATGATTATATGCATCCTCTCTTTTTAAGTAATGGGCATCATTTGTAGCAACTAGTGGTATATCTAATTTTCTTGCTAGTTTTACTAATTTTTGATTAGCCAATACTTGTTCTTTAATTCCATTATTTTGGATTTCTATATAATAATCTTCTCCAAAAACTTTCTTATGCCATAAAGCAACTTCTTCTGCTTTTTCTTCTTGTCCATTTAATAGAGCTTGGTTAACAGCACCTGCTAAACAAGCACTTAAACAAATCAATCCTTCATGATATTTTTCCAATACTTCTAAATCAATACGAGGTTTGTAATAATAGCCATCTACAAATCCAATAGAAACCAATTTACTTAAATTTTTATATCCTTGATTATTCTTTGCTAATAAAATCAAATGATAATAATGGTTATCTATATTTGGTTCTTTATCAAATCTGCTTCTAGGTGCTACATATACCTCACAGCCAATAATAGGTTTGATGCCTTCTTTTTTACATGCTTTATAAAAGTCAATGGCTCCATACATAACCCCATGGTCTGTTAATGCCATTGCCTTCATTCCTAATTCTTTAGCTCTTACTGGTAAGTCTTTGATTCTATTTGCTCCATCTAATAAACTAAATTCACTATGTATATGTAAATGCACAAAATCTGACATGTTTTTTCCTCTTTTCATATTTCTTTTCTGTTAAAACTTCTTATTCTTTTTTTGCATTATATCATAATTTTTGTGAAGGGTACAATAATAAATACATATATCTTAAAAATATTACCATCTATCGCAAAGGTCTAAAAATCTCTAGGAAACTCTATTTTATATGGTATAATGAATAAAAGGGGGAAAAATAATGGAAATTAAAATAACAACAAATATATCTAATGAATTTAAAGAAACATCTATTACTATAAATGCACCAGAATTATCTGATGAGTTACAAAATGTCATTAATTATATTTCTAATATAAATACCACTCCCCATCAGATTATGGCAAGTAAAAATAATGAAATTTATTTTATTGATTTAGATAAAGTAATTTGTTTCTTTAGTAAAGATAAATATAACTATGTAAGAACCCAAGATGGAACTTATAAGGTAAAATATAAATTATATGAATTAGAAGAATTATTAAAACAAAAAGATTTTATCAGAATTTCGAATTCTTGTATTATTAATATACAACAAGTAGAATGTTTTGATACCAGTATACTTGGTACCATTTTAGTAAAACTAAAAGACAATACACAAGAAACCGTTTCAAAAAGAAATGTTTCACACATCATGAAACTATTAAAAGAAAGGGGGAATTTAAAATGAAAGGTATTTTTAAAAAGCTATTAAAAATTCTGTTAATCTTTATACTTTCTACAATCGTTTTATATTGTGTACTCACTGGAACATCATTCTATCGTTGGTGTGATTCTATTGACATTCAATTGTTCAGTGATACGAGTCGTTTTCCAGATAGTGATAAAGTACAAAGGATTGGAGATACTGTTGAACCTTATCTTAATGTGTTAGAGGAAGAGCTTGCCAAATCACCTTATCTAAATGATGGTCAAGAACATACTATAACAGATGGGCATATGCACACATTAGGCGAATTTTATGACCCATTAAGCTTTGCTATATGGGCACATCTACAAAATGCTTTTGATTATATATTTACAAAATACATCTTAATATCTATCTTATCAGGTGCCGCCATTGCCATTGCTTATGCAGTGATTACAAGTAAAAAAATAAATACCATTTTAAAAATTGTTATAGGATATGTTGCTATTATATTGCTTGTCCCTCAAATATTAATGTTTAGTGTTACTCATAACTTTTACTTTGCAGGAAATATATCAGCTGTATACTTTAACAGCGATTTAACTTATTTTTATATTGGATACACTATCTTGTTCGTATTGATGTATATGATAAACTATATTATTGGAAAAAAGATGACAAAAGAATTAAATCAAACAATTCAAAAAACAAATAAATAGTTAAGGCCATTTGGAAAAAATCCAAATGGCTAATTTTTTATCTTTCTTCCTACAACTGCAAATCTCCCGTCTTCTACATAATATGAACAAGTCGATAAGGTAATTAATTGATCTCCATAGTTTGCTGTTGCATCAATAGAATATAATGAAGCATTTTTAGCATTTTTCACAAATTGATTATATTCTTCTTCTGATTCATTATTAAGAAAAAAATAATATCGAAATACATTTTTCTCTGATTTATGATATACTCTTGATTTAAATACAGAAATAATCTCGTATTGAGCATCCTCTTCTGTTGTTGTGAAACGAATAGTTGGATGTTCTTGATAAAAACTTTCTTTCTCATATTTTAATAATTCTTGAAACATCATCCCATTTCCTAAATTATGTCCATAAATTAATAAATTATTACTTGGTATATTCCAGTTATAATTTGCATCTAGAAAGATTGCCCCATTTTTACTGTTCTCTTTTTTATAATTATGTGTCATATAATAGCTATTATCTGTTCCTTGCAATACAGGATAATTGATATTTGTATTTTCAATTTCTAACCAGCCAATAATGTCTGCATTTTGCCCTTGTAATTCTTTTACTTGCAACATTCTTTCTGTTTCTTCTTTTTGTTCCTCTGCATTTTCTGCTATTGTTGTTTCCTCATGTTTTTCTTCTCCATCTTTTGAAACATTTTGCACAACTTCTTTCGTTCCTTCTTTTTCATATATGTCTATTGCACTTAATAACTTACTTTGTTCTTCTGCTTCTTGTTTTAATGAAAAAAAGTTTATAATATACATTATAGATAAAATTATCAATACACTTAAAAGTAAATAGATAATGACATGTATTCCTTTTCTTTTTGCTTTTGTTTTTTCTTTCATAATAACTCCTTAATCTTACTATATATGGATAAAATAAGGATAGACGCTCTTGCCTATCCTTTAATATTTTTCTTTTTCATAGAAATCATGACAACTGATGAAAATACAATTGCTAATACTGCTAATCCTAAATAGTTTTCTACACCTGTTTTTGGTGTTTCATCTTTTTCTTCAACTTCTGGTTTTGTTTCCTCTTCAGGCACAGTTGCTTCTACTATTGAAATTTTTGCATAAATGGTTGTATCTGCATTTAATGGGTCATTAAAATTAAATTCTGTTGTATAATCTGCATTTGTATAGAAACCATCAATTTGCTCATTATCTTCTAACACAATATGTGATTTTACTAAATCAGCAGTAATCATTGTTCCTTCATTTGCTGTAAATTTGATTTCTTCTTCATTTACCACAACAGTTACAATTACTTTTTTATCTCCCGCATTTCCTGTTACTTTATCTGGTACAGCTGTTTCAGCAATAACATTATTATATTCATCTGTTAATACAACTTTGTCATCTGTTAAAACGATTTTATTTGTAGTATCTGCTGTATTGTTAATTGTAAATTCTGTTAAACTATCATTTTCAGCAATTCTTACAACATTTTCTGTTGAATCTGATGTTAAAACACCATTCATTGTTAATGTTGGATTATTGGTTGCAGCTGCTCCTTTTGCAATTTCAATACCATTATTGGAAGTTGTTCCGTTATATCCTAAATGTAAATCTATAATTTCAACATTACCACCATTGGCAAGAACACCACCATATTTGAATCCTGTTATAGAAACATTATTTAATATAACTGTTGCTCCATCATAAGCTTGTACACCATATTTAGGTCCGTTTTGTAAATTAATATTTTTTAATGTTAATTTGCCAGCTGCTAATTGAGCTGTAAACATAGTTTGATTTCCTGATGTTGATGTCCAATCACTAGAACCTGTAATTGTATATCCATTACCATCAATTGTAATTTGTTTTTGTATAACAATTGGTGCAGTTACAGTAATATTATTTTGTAACGTAATGGTTTCTCCATCACCAACACTAGAAATAGCACTAAGTAAAGAACTTTCATCTGTAACGGGTGTTGCAGCTTTTGTAAAATTTGGTATAAAGAAACTCATCGCAAAAATTGCTATAAAAAATATAATGAATTTTATTGTTTTATTCATTTTTTCACCTCCACTAAATGTATTTTTGCCTTTTTTCTTTTAATTATTTACAAATTTTCTAATTAAATTTTTCCAAATGACAAAAAAATAAGACAAGAAAACATTTTAACGTTTCTCGCCTTTCATTTAAACATTCTTTACATTTATATGATTTATTCAATTGGAATATATTTCTTTTCTGGTAATTCTTTTTTGTCATCTTTTTTAGGAACTTCAATCGTTAATGTTCCATTTTTGAATTTTGCTTTAATTTCTTCTTCTTTTACATTTTCTCCTACATAGAAGCTTCTTGAACATTCTCCTACATATCTTTCTTTACGTACATATTTACCTTTTTCTTTTTCGTCATCTACTTCTTTATTAACACTTGCATGTACTGTTAAATATCCATCTGATATTTCCATTTTGATATCTTCTTTTTCATATCCAGGTAAATCAATATCAATTATATATTTATCTTTTTTCTCCTTTATATCTGTTTTCATTACCTTACTTTCTGATCCCTCAAAAAATGGATCTCTAAACATTTCATCAAATAAATCAAAATGATTTCTTCTTGGTATCATCATCATAATAATCAACTCCTTCATTAATTATATATTTATGTGTTGACACCTTTTTTTCGGTAGCACATATTCAGATTAAAAGTACTTTTATCTTTTTTCATTTATTATTATATACCCATTTTTAGCAAAGTCAATAGTAGAGTGCTAAAATTCACAAAAGTTTCACATTTCTCATAAAACCTGCTTATTTTTCACGTTTTCTCTCTATATTATTTTAAAATTTTAAAATTTTTATTCAAATTTTTTCTATTTTTATATTTTAGAAACAAAAAATTTTTCCATATTGACATTTTCAATTTCTAATAATTTTATCTTTTTATCAATTCCTCCTGCATAGCCAGTTAAACTTCCATTTTTTCCAACTACTCTGTGACAAGGGATTATAATCGAAATGGGATTATGTCCAACCGCATTTCCTACTGCCTGTGCAGACATAGATGTTTTATTTAATTTCTTGGCAACTTTTTTAGCTAATTCCCCATACGTTATCGTTTCTCCATATGGTATCTCACATAAAAACTTCCACACACATTGTCTAAACGTGTTTCCTTCTGGTGCTAATGATATTTCGGAAATTTCAGGCTTTTCTTGTTTAAAATATCGATCTAACCAATTTCTAGTTTTATCAAATATTTCTAAATTATCTTTTTCAATACCTTCTTTTTCTATTTTATCTAAATAGTATTTTTGTCCTTCAATACACAATCCTATGATATTCTCCCCATCACTTGCTATAAATAATTTTCCTACTGGTGAATCATAATATGTTTTATATATCATAATCGTATTCCTTTCTTTTCAATAAATGATTCTTAATTCATAAATTTTTATAATTATATAAATAAAAAAGATAAAAGACAAGAACTTTTCATTCTTGTCTTTATATATATTAATAATTTTCAGCTTTGATTTCAAAATATGCTTTTGGATGGCTACATACTGGGCAAATTTCTGGAGCTGATTTTCCAATAACGATATGTCCACAATTTCTACATTTCCAAATTCTATCTCCATCACGACTAAATACTAATCCACCTTCAACATTTTCGATTAATTTTTTGTATCTAGCTTCATGTTCTTTTTCAATTTTTCCTACTTCTTCAAATAAGTATGCAATATGGTTAAATCCTTCTTCTTTAGCTTCTTTAGCCATTCTGTCATACATATCTGTCCATTCATAATTTTCTCCATCTGCTGCTGCTTTTAAGTTTTCTACTGTAGATTTAATATCTCCACCTTGTAATAATTTGAACCACATTTTTGCATGTTCTTTTTCGTTTGCAGCTGTTTCTTCAAATATAGCTGCAATTTGCTCATATCCTTCTTTTCTAGCTTTAGATGCAAAATATGTATATTTATTTCTAGCTTGTGATTCTCCTGCAAAAGCCTCCATTAAATTTTTCTCTGTTTTTGTTCCTGCTAAATTCATTTCCATTTTAATTCCTCCCTATTTTTTATTATTTGATTTACAATCTTCACATATTCCATAAATTGTAATACTATTTATATCCATATTGTTTCCTATTTGTTTTAATAACTCTTTTGATATTTCATCTTTATTAAAATTATAATAGAAATCAAATATGTTCCCACATTTCTCACAGATTGCATGAGAATGTTCTTTATATAAATAGTCATATCTGTCTGGTCCTATTGTCATATTTAATTTTTTGATTTCTCCTAATTCTACTAAGATGTTAATATTCCTATATACTGTACTTTTACTTATCTGAGGTTCTTTTTCTAACACTAACTGATAAATTTCCTCAGCCGTTGGATGTACTAGGTTTTCTTTCATAACATCTAGTATGGCTTCTCTTTGTTTGGAATAGTTGTTCATAAATCTCTCCTTAAAATTAGGAATAATTCCTAATTTCGGCTTTATCATATATCTTTTTTTTGTGTTTGTCAAGAAGATTTTGTATAATTTTTTCATCTATTTTGACATTTTTCTACAAATCTTGCCATTTATCTTTATTATATGATATAATGGTTTTCATAAATATATAATAGGAGCTGATCTTGTATGGATTTATTAAAAGAAAAAATTAAAAATGATGGTATTGTGATTAATGAAAATGTTTTAAAAGTCGATAATTTTTTAAATCATCAAGTAGATACAAAGTTAATGGATTTAATTGGAAAAGAATTTGCTGACTACTTTAAATCAAAAAATATCACAAAGGTAGTTACCATTGAATCTTCTGGAATTGCACCTGCTTACGCAGCTGCACTAAAATTAGATGTACCTTTGGTTATCTTTAAAAAGCAATCTTCTGCCATTTTAGATACAGATACAACCATTTAAACACCAGTACATTCTTTTACCAAAAATACAGATTATATCTTAATGGCTTCAAAAAAATATTTATCTGAAAATGATAATGTTTTAATTATTGATGACTTTCTTGCTAATGGTCAAGCCGCAATGGGTGCTTACCGAATTTTAAAAGAAGCTGGTGCTTCTGTTGCAGGTATTGGAATTGTGATTGAAAAGTCTTTCCAAGATGGAAGAAAGAAATTAGAAGATTTAGGTTTAGATGTTTACTCTTTAGCAAGAGTTTCTAAAATTTCTTCTGATGGCATTGAATTTCTAGACTAAGCAGAAAAACACATAGTTCTTTTTACTATGTGTTTTTTCTTTTTTGATTAATTTTTATTATTTTTTGACCATATTTCCTATATATGCAAATGTTCCAAATGCTAAGAAAAGCATAATGACATAAAACAAGACTAATAATACCATACCTACTTTAATAGAAACATTTAAAAGATAACATATCCATTTTGTTAAAAACATATTAACTGAACCTAGTCCTTTTACATAACTATTATTTTTAGCTTGTACGAATTTTTCACTTGGTATTTGATAAATTGCTGATAATTCATAAATCATATCTAAATCTGGATATTCTAATCCAAGCTCCCATTTTCTGATGTCTTTTTCCTTTATTGTTTTACTAGATAAATGTGTCAAAAGTTCTACACGTGACCATCCTTTTTCATTTCTTAGTCTAATTAGTAGTTCTTCTATTCCTTCTCCTACTTCTTTTTTCTGTTTCTTCTCTTTTATTTGTTCCATTTTTTATTTCCCCATTTTTATTTTCTATCGTCATCATAGCATAAGAAACATTATTTTACAACACTTTTTTTAATTCCTCATTTCTCTTGGTTTTATGTGTTGTTGTCTTAATTAATGGTTCATCTGTTAATATCATATGTACCATATATTTATATTTTGGTAAAGTTTTATTTATTTCTTTTATCTTATTCCAGATAATTTTATATAAATCTTCTTTTGAAATGTCTCCATATTTTTCTTTTACAATTTCCTTGTTGTATACAACTTCTACTGCTACTTTTATTTTGCTTTTATCCTCTTTATCTGGCATACCATATACAAATGATTCTTCTATTTCCTCATTTCGATTAATTAAAGTTTCTAATTCTTCTGGAAATACTTTTTTACCATTTTTTAAGACAATCATATCTTTTTTTCTTCCTGTAATAAATAAAAAACCATCTTTATCTAAATATCCTAAATCTCCTGTATGGAACCAGCCATCTTGCATGACTTCTTTTGTTGCTTCTTCATTTTCATAATATCCAAGCATCACATTTGGACCTTTTACTGTAATTTCTCCGATTCCTTTTTCATCTTTATCTACAATTTTTACTTCTGTATGTTTCATAGGAATTCCCACTGAGCCATATTTTGCATATTTGTCATTTTCTGCTGCAATAACGGGTGATGTTTCTGTTAAACCATATCCTTGTACCATATGAATTCCAAATTCGTTGAATTTTCTCTCTGTTCTACTATCAAATGGTGCACCTCCTGCAACAACAAATCGCATTTTACCACCTAGTCCATCAATGATTTGTTTAAATAGTTTTCTTCGAATATCTATATGAAATTTTAATAGAAAATTACTAATTTTTGTTGCTACTTTAATTAATTTTGTTTTTCCTTGTTTTTCAATTTCTTTTTCAATATTGGCATACATTTTATCTACTAATAAAGGAACACCTACAAATACAGACACTTGATATTCCAATAAATTTTGTTTAATATATCGTAAGCCATCTGGAAATACGGTTTTTACACCACATGCTAACATCACTACCATAGCAGTTGAACCAAATATATGGTGATATGGCAAGAAAGCAATATTGACATCTGTTGGTAAAAAAGTTTCTACAATTTGCATATCATAGACATTTGTTGCAATTCCATATTGTGATAACATAACTGCTTTTGATTTAGAAGTTGTTCCAGATGTAAATAATAGGATACTCATTCCTTTTGAGTCAACTTTATGATTTACAAAATCTTGATTTTCTGCTTCTAAAATTTCTTTTCCTTTTTCTAGTAATTGTTCAATATTTTCAAAACCATCTATGTTACTCATGCAAATATATTCATGGATATTTGTTTTTTGATTTTCTTTAATCACTTGTATTTTATCTGTTAGTTTTTCATCAAAGATAATACCATCTACTTTACTTCTCATTAGTGATTCTTCTAATTCGTTAATTTGTAAGTCTTTATCTAATGGTACAGAAACAATACCACCTAATAGACAGGCTAAGTGTGAAATTGCCCAATGATATTGATTTTTTCCAATAATAGCAATTCGTTTTCCTTGCAATCCTTTAGCATATAAAGCTGTTCCTAATGCATTTATATCTTTTAATAATTGTGTATAAGTTATATTTTTGTATTCTACTTTATTTTCTTCTTTTTTCTCTTTAATGGTAAAAGCTATATTTTCTGGATATAACTCCACAGAATGATAAATAATTTCTTTTATGTTCTCAAATTTCGGAACTTCTCTCAATTGATTTTTCATATTCAAAACCCTCCAATCTGGTTTTCTAAACCAGATTAACATATCAATATAACTTTGTCAATATTGACTATCTGTTTCAAGCATGGTAATATATATGTATATATGCTGTTTCAGGGATTTTTAATAAATTATGAAAATTTTATGAAATAAAATTTAAAATAAAGGATTGAACTATATGAGTAAAGAATTAATAAAATTACATATTCCTAGATGGAAAGAATTGCCCAATGTTGATTTATATCTGGATCAAGTGGTTACCTTAGTAAATGAAACCTTATCTTCTTTCTTATCAAATTCAAATTCTGAAGAAGATTCACTTATTTTGACAAAGAATATGATAAATAACTATGTAAAAAATAAAATTATAGAACCACCTATAAAGAAAAAATACAACAAAAATCACTTGGCTCAGTTTTTTGTCATTTGTGTTTTAAAAGAGGTTTATAAAATAAATGATATAAAGATATTGATTAGATTAGCTTTAGAAAGTGCACCAATTGAAATTGCATATGACAATTTTTGCAAATTATTTGAAAAGGCCTTAGATTGTGTATTTAATAAAACAGATTTCATTGATAATTATTCTACAAATGACCGTAAGTATTTGTTAAAAGCTGTTTTACTTTCTTGTGCTTATGCGATTTATACAAAAAAAGAAATAAGTGAAAATTAATTCATTTATTTCTTTTTTTATTATTTTAAAACCAAAGCATGCTTTGGGCAAAAATCTGAGCATTTTCCACAACTAATACATTTTGCATAATCAATTGTAGGTGCTTGGAAATCTTCTTGACTTAATGCACCAACTGGACATACCTTTACTGCTGGACATTTATGATTTTGTGGACAATTTTCTACAATAATATTTAACTTTTTCTTTTCCATACTTTGCTTCCTCCTAGTTTCATTATATTATATTTATTTATACTTTATTACTACCAACTATATAGCTTATTTTTTCCATACCATTACATATTCTTTTTCATTTGTTGTTTTATCTATTTCCTCTTTTATAATTTTAAATTCTTCTCTTTCATAAAATGCAATTGCTCTTTGATTTTTTTCATATACTTTTAGCATTAGTTCTGGGTATTTAGCTTTACAAAATTGTATCAATTTCCTTCCTATCCCTATAGACTGTTTTTCTTTTTTTACAAATATCCCTGCAATATATGTACTAGATAATCCTATAAATCCACAAATATCCTCTTTTTCTTTATAGACATAGATTTCTGCCTTTAAAATTTCTTTTCTCACATCTTCAAAATGGTTATCCCAGTATGGTTCAGGAATATAGTTATGTGTTCTTTTATTTTCTTTTAGCCAAATATCCATAATTTGATTTATATCTTTTATATTCAATCTTTCAATCATCCGTATCTCCTCTAATTATCCTAACTTATCTCCGTTACCCGCCTTTTTATCAGGTGTAATTAATATGACACCTTCTTTACTATATGTTCCTAGAACCAATACCTCTGATAAAAAGTCTGCAATTTGTTTTTGCGGAAAGTTAACCACGGCTAATATTTGTTTTCCTATTAACTCTTCTGGAGTATATAAATTGGTAATTTGTGCTGATGATTTTTTGATACCAATCTCTTCTCCAAAGTCAATTTCTAATTTATAAGCTGGCTTTCTTGCTTTTTTTAATTCTTCTGCTTTTAAGATTGTCCCTACTCTAATATCTAATTTCATAAATTCCTCAAAAGTTGCCATACTCTTTCCCCTTTCTATTTTTCTTCTTTTAAATAGTTTTTTCTTTTAAATGTATAAACTGGAACTAGCTGCCTTTTATGTTTTGATGCATGATATCTTTTTAAAATCTCCTTCTTTGCATGTTCTTCAGTATTTCCTGTTTCTATCATTTCTGCAATTTGACTATATTGAATTCCCATTTTTTCTTCATCTGTTTTTCCACCTAATCCGTCATTTGGTGCCTTTTCTAATATTCTTTCTGGAACTCCTAAATATTTTCCAATGGCTAATACTTCATCAACTGTAAAATTTCCAATTGGATTAAAATCTGAACTATTGTCTCCCCATTTGGTGGTATATCCCACCATAGCTTCACAAAGATTTCCCGTTCCAATTACTAAATAGCTTAGACTTTGTGCTATTCCGTATAAAGTAGTCATTCTTAATCTTGGCTTCATATTAATAGTTGCCTCTTTTGATAATTCTTCTCCCATTGCAGATTGTATTTCTTTTTCCATTTCATTATATGTATTGGTTAAATCTACCTTCAAAAATTTCACACCAAAGGTATCTGCTACTAATTTTGCATCTTCAAAATCATGAGAAATAGAATGACATGGCATAGATACAGCTACTACATTTTCTTTTCCTAATGCTTTTGTTGCCATAGCAATTACTGTTGCTGAATCCTTTCCTCCACTATTTCCAACTACAACACCTTTGGCTCCAATTTGTTTTACATATTCCTTAATCCATATAATGGCTCTATCTGCTTGTTTAAACAATTCTTCTTTTTCTAACATTGATTTTTTCTCCTTTACTATTATTTATTTTATGTATCCGTATTTTACGTGTTCTAGTATATTTCAAAAGATAACTTCTCTAGTCGTGTTTCTGTTTACATAAAAATGTCTCAAAGAGAAACGTCCCCAACTGGGCATTACTTATATAATTGATATTTTTCTATATATCTAATAACCTCATCAGGTGTTAAATATCGAATGCTTTTTCCATTTTTTATTTTTTCTCTTACAAATGTTGAACTCAAATTGCTTTTTATTGTATCTTTTGCTTTTATAAAAGCTTGTCTATGTTTTCTTAATAACGCATTACTTTCAATGATTTCCTCCATACAATCATGATCTCTTTCTAAAATATACAATTTAAATTTTGTTATAAGTTCTTCTACCTTTTTCCATGTATCCAATGTTTTTAAATTATCACTACCTGTTAAAAAGGCCACTTCGTAATCTGTATATTCCTCTTGGATTCTGTGTAATGTTTCAACTGTATATAATTGTCTTTCACTATCTATTTCAATTCTAGATACTTCAAATTTTCTATTTTTATCGCAAACTGTTTTTAACATTTGATAACGATGTTCATTTTCAATCAAATCCATTTTTTCATATTGACTATTCACTGGAACAAATATGATTTTTTCTATTTCTGGATATTCTGCCACCATTTGTTCTGCAAGTGAAAAATGTGAGTTTAATGGCGGATTAAAACAACCACCAAATACAATAATCTGTTTTCTATTCTCCTCTTTCATATATCTCTCCATTACTTAAGTTCTATTTCATTTAAATTTTATATCCATACTATATCATAAAAAGAAAAAATACTCTATAGTTATATAAAAACAATTGATAAACTATTTTGATATTTTATCAATTGTTTTCTTTATTACCAATATCCTATTATCTAACAACCTCTGCCGATAGTAATTCTTTTGTGTTACAATCATAATATTGAATGGTCAATCTCCAGTCTGAATTTCCATCTAATGTTTGTTTTATCATTGAACATAAACGTATTCTTAATTGTAGCTCTATTATTCCTAGTTTATCCTTAGCACTATCTTCATAATAGATGGATACTTCTTTATATTCTTTATCCCATTCCATTGTATAATTTTCATTCAAATTCTTTAATGTATTTATCCCTTCATACATTTGATTTTCTAAATATTTTTTTAAATCTTCTTTTGCCTCTTTTATAACTTGTAATGAAATTCCACCATTTTCCTCTTGCACAAAAGAATATATTTTTATTTTTCTATTATCCTGATCTTCTGAAGGTTCATCATATTCTATATTGTTTCCATTGGCTAAATCCAAAGCAATTGGATATTTTTCCATTTCCTTTATAGCCTCTTGTGTCTTGTCTGTTGTTAAGTATTCATATACACCATCCTTCGTATATGTTAATTCATTCCTTATATTTTCTCCATCTAAAGCTGTAAAACTAAATAAAATCTGTCCTTTACTTGTATTCCAAAAACTTGTATTTGCATCATATGAAAAAGCTCTGTCCTTCACTAATATCGCCCTATATAATCCTGTATTTAATACAAAATTGGATATTTCTTCATCTGACAATTCTGTTCCGTCTGTATGTCTTAAATATGTTTTAATTTTATCATAGTCTTCAGCAGTTACACTTTCCAATAATTCTTGCATCATACTGATTATTTTTTCTTCTGTTTTATTGGCACAATTAACTTTATATATCACAAAAAGAATTAGTATAATAACTATTATGATACTCAATATGATTTGTAATCTTTTTTTCATAAACATTTCCCCTCTTCTCTCTTATTTAACTGTCTCATAATTCATTTTAGCTTCTTCCTCTATCTATCAAATTCCTATTTTTTCATTCTTGTATAATATATCATATCTTTAAAAGTTTCTCAATTGTTTTTATATAACAAAATGAACTTTAAGGACTCTCCCTAAAGTTCACAAACCAATTCTTTCATTAATGTTTTTACTGAAACAATTTCTTTTACTTTTTCTACATTACTTCCGCAAAATACCAGTCCTTCTTTTATATTTCCTTTTACTGCATTAATTAGTGCTTTTGTAATACAATATGGGGTATTTGCTACATCACAAGTTTTAATACATTGATAGCATCTATCTATTTTGCACTTTTCATTTTCTGTCTTTTTTATAAATGGATTATATATGGCTCTTCCTGGCATACCTACTGGGCTTTTTATAATTTTAATATTCTCCTTCTTTGCCTCAATATATGCCTTTTTAAATTCTTCTGATGCATCACATTCATTTGTAGCAACAAATCTAGTTGCCATTTGAACGCCATCAGCCCCCCAATCCAAATACTTTTTTATATCTTTGCTATCCCATATTCCACCAGCACTGATAACTGGTATTTCTTTTCCTGTTTCTTTTTCCACTTCTTTGATATATTTTACAATTTCTACAGTTATATCTTCTAATTTAGGTTTATGTTTTTCTTCTAATTCTTCTTTCTTATATCCCAAATGTCCTCCTGCTTCTGGTCCTTCTATCACAATCATATCTGGAACATAATCATATTTACTCATCCAATGTTTTACGATTAATTTGCAACATCTTAGTGAAGAAACAATTGGAGCAATTTTTGTTGCTGTCTTTTTTACATATGCTGGTAAATCTTTTGGAATTCCTGCACCTGATATGATTAGGTCTATTTTTTGTTTTACACATTCTTTTACTATACTAGCATATTCTTTCATAGCCACCATAATATTTACACCTAATATTTTATCTTCCCCTGCTATTTCTCTTGCTTTCTTTATTTCTTTTCCAATTGCTCTTAAATTTGCTTCTTTAGGGTTTTTATAAAAATCCTCTTCTTGATACCCGATATCTGCTGTGGAAATTATGCCAATTCCTCCTTCTTTACTAACAATTCCAGCTAACTTATGTAATGATACACCAACTCCCATACCTCCTTGAATAATGGGATATTTAGATGTTTTATTCCCAAGCTTAATTCCTTTCATCACATTCCTCCTCTTTTTATCAATTTCTTTTGTGTAGTTTTTATACAGTTTAATTAAACTCTATTTATATACTCTATACCTTCTAAATCATTAAAACAATATTTTTTTATGAATTCACAAAAAAGTTACACAACAAAATATCTTGGCTCTAATTTCTCATTATAAAAAAAGAATTATTCTATACAAGATTGTATAAAATAATTCTTAAATAAATTTTTTCTATTTATATCATTATCCTATTTTAAATTTTCTTTAAAGAATTCCTCTATTTTATCAAAAGGAATAATATCTACTTTATCATATAAATCTGTATGAACGGCATTTGGAATAATCATTAACTCTTTATTATCTGTATATTTGCTGTTTTCAGTCATATTCTTAAAAGCATCTTTACTAAAATAACAAGAATGTGCTTTTTCTCCATGTATCATTAAAACTGCATTTCGAATCTCATGACTATATTGTAAGATTGGCATATTGATAAAAGATAATGAAGATGTCATATTCCATCCATCATTTGAATTTAATGATCTTTTATGATATCCACGTTCTGTTTTATAATAATCATAATAATCTTTTACATAAAAAGGTGCATCTTCTGGAAGTGGATCTACCACACCACCTGCTCTTTTATATGTTCCATTTTTGTAATCTTCTATTCTTTGTGCATTTAAACTTTTCTTTAATTCATAACGTGCATTTTCATCCATACTGTCAAAATATCCATTTGCATTTACACGACTCATATCATACATGGTTGATGTAACTGTTGCTTTAATTCTTGTATCCATTGCAGCTACATTTAAAGCCATGCCTCCCCAACCACAGATTCCAATAATTCCAATTCTTTCTGGATCAACATTTTCTTGTACAGATAAAAAGTCTACTGCTGCTGAAAAATCTTCTGTGTTGATATCTGGAGATGCTACATAACGAACTGTTCCTCCACTTTCTCCTGTAAAAGATGGGTCAAATGCGATTGTCAAAAAGCCTCTTTCTGCCATATTCATAGCATATAAACCTGATGCTTGCTCTTTGACTGCTCCAAAAGGTCCACATACAGCAATTGCTGGCAATTTTCCTTGAACATCTTTTGGTTCATATACATCTGCTGCTAATGTGATTCCATAACGATTATGAAATGTTACCTTTCTATGATTTACTTTTTCACTTTTTGGGAATGTTTTATCCCATTCTTGTGTTAAATTTAATGTTTCTTCCATGTTTTTACCTTCCTTTCTATTTTTTAATAGTTTATCATTTAGAGTTAACTCTAAATCAATACTTTTATAAACTTTTTTAATTAACAAGCTCAAATGTGATGGTTATATCTCCTCTACCTAATTCTGAAACAAATCCATCCACATCATCTACTTTTCCCAAATCTGTATAACTATATAATGTACTAAAACTATCATAAAATACTACTAAACAATTATTTCCAAATAGTTTTATATCTCCTGCATGGATTCTTCCTGGTGTATTGCTATTGGTTGTTAAGCTAGAACTTAAATAGTTATATTTTTCGTTTGCATGTAAATCACTCATATGTAATGTCATTGGAAACATTGAAATCAATTCATTTACTGTTTCATTGTGGTTTAATGTTGCAGTAAATGTTTTATGATTAACAATTAAATTTATCTTAACATCCTCACTTTGATTATTCATATTTTCACTTCCTTCCTCTATTGTTTCTTCAGAATTAGCTATACTATTTTCTGAATTGTTTTCTTCTATGTTTTCTGACTTTTCTAAAGTTTAGTTCTCATTTACAACTATATTGTCTGTATTGCTTACATGAGTATCATTTTGTGTATTGGTTTCATTAAAATTCTCATTCTGGTTAGAATAAATTATGCTCCATCCTACTATTATTGCCAATAATATGATAATAATAAAAATACATATAATGACTATTTTCTTCTTTTTCATATGTTCCCCCTTTTTACAAGTCCTCTTTTTTTAAATCCATAATTAGATAATCTAATATATCAATTTCCTTTTGCTGTTTATGTATATTATCTAATAATGTATTTCTATATTTTCTAAGTAAGATAAAAATTTGGTCAAATTGCTTTTGATCTAACAAACTAAAAAATTTATCTATCAATTTTTGATTACAACCTGCATCTTGCAAGTTTTAAATCAAAGCTTCTTTTTTATTTTGTTTTCCATTCATCATATTAATATCCTTCCTTATATAGCAATATTCCTTTTCATGTATTAACGTAAAAGTTCCTATGTGATTTTATACAAGTGACAAATCCTTGCTTCATTTTGATTATACCCAATTATTTTAAAAATAGCCAATACTTATTTTGCATAGTTTATCATAGTTGACAGGAATGATAAAACATATTATACTTATCCTATCTATATAAGGAGGAATTTCTATGGAACTGAGGGTTTTACGATATTTTTTAGAAGTTGCTAGAGAAGAAAACATCACAGCAGCTGCTGATGCTTTACATATAACACAACCTACCCTTTCTAAGCAACTAATGGATTTAGAAGATGAAATTGGAAAAAAATTATTTATCAGAGGTAAAAGAAGAATCACTTTAACAGAAGATGGTATTCTCCTTCGTAAGAGAGCTAGCGAAATCATTGAATTAGTAGAAAAAACTGAATCTGAATTAAAAAAATCTGATGAAATCATTGTTGGAGATGTCTATATTGGTGCTGCTGAAACGGATGCCATGAAAGATATTGCTAAGATATGTACACATTTACAAAAGAAATATCCTCATATTCATTACCATTTATATAGTGGAAACAGTGAAGATGTTATAGAAAAATTAGATAAAGGGCTTATTGATTTTGGTATTCTTTTTGAACTTTCTGATATTAAAAAATATAATTATATCAAATTACCGGCCTATAATACTTGGGGACTTTTGATGAGAAAAGATAGTCCTTTGGCAATGCTCAGTGATATAACACCTGACGCACTTTTAAATGTTCCTTTAATTTGTTCTAAACAAGCTCTTGATAATAATGAACTTGCTGGTTGGTTTGGCTATAATATAGAAAAATTAAATATTGTTGCAACATATAATCTGATTTATAATGCAGCCTTTTTTGTTGAAGAAGGATTTGGAAGTGCTTTAACTCTAGATAAACTAGTTCATATGACAGAAGAAAATAACTTATGTTTTAAACCACTTACTCCAATTCTAAAAACAAACTTAGTTATGGTTTGGAAAAAATATCAAGTATTTTCTAAAGCTTCTCAAACATTTTTAAATGAATTACAAAAAGAATTACAAAATAAAAAATAACCATCTTATATAAATGTATAAAAGGTAGTCTTTCCATTTGACTACCTTTTATATCATTTTACTCAATTTTATATATACTTGATTGGTTAATATACAATCATTTAATGCTCTATGTTCATTTCTTTGAGTTAAATGAAAATATGTAATTAAATCATCTAATTTATGATGTCTTAAAT
Organism: uncultured Clostridia bacterium; assembly: GCA_944388795.1. Taxonomy (GTDB): domain Bacteria; phylum Bacillota; class Clostridia; order TANB77; family CAG-508; genus CAG-269. The sequence goes on along the minus strand of CALXKD010000021.1, from coordinate 9,666 downwards.
TTGGAAGCACTTTTCTGGCTATTCTTAAAGTATCTACATAGTCATTTGATAAATATGTATTTATGTGCTCTTCCATATTATCATAAAGAAAATTAATATCAAAATTAACATTATGCCCAACAATAATGTCATCTCCTAAAAATTTTTTAAAGTTTTGTAGAACCTCTTCTAATTCTTTTCCTTCTTTCAACATCATCTCATTGGTAATCCCTGTTAAATTTGTTGTAAAATATCCTAGTTCCTCATTAGTTCTAATAAGTTCAGAAAAATAATTTATCTCTTCTTTATTTCTAACTTTAATGGCACTAATTTCAAGAATCTCTCCATGAAAAGAATCTAAACTTGTTGTTTCTATATCTACTACTGTATAATCTCCTACATCTTCGACTAAACTATGTCCTTTATATATTCTACAATTTTTATTAAGATTTCTCATACGTTTACTCCTTTTCTAATATCCATTTTATCCCTTTTGCCATTCTCAAATCTGCTTCATGGAAATGATTTCCTTCATTTTCTTCATATATGGTTTCTATTCCTTGAGAATGATATATGTTTTCTATTTCCTTTGTATGTTTTTCTACTGTTGCCAAGACTTGATTTCTAACTTTACTTTCTTTATTTCCTAATGAAAAATACATACTTTGAATTTTAGATTTCATTTCATTTCCCTTGATATACTCTACAAAATTTGGAAACCAAAAAGATCCTGAAGCAGATGCAACTTTAGTAAATATATCGGTTTTATATGTAGCATATACAGCAAACAATCCAGCTAGTGAATAGCCTGCAATAGCATAATAGGTTATCTCTTTTTGTAAATCCTTTTTCATGTAATCTTCTACCTTAGGCATAATTTCTGTTGTTAATTCATGTATATATTCATCTGCTTTTCCTAAGCAATCTTCATCATGTTGATTCAATTTTGGAGCAAACCATGGTGTCATCTCATGATTCCAATTTAAATTGGATATGGAAACCAATATAAAATCAGGACAATGTAATTTTTCACATTTTTCAAAAACGGCTCTCCCTTCTTCTTCATTGTAGGCATGTAATATGACAACTGGTAATTCCTTTATATCTGTTTTTGGATATTGTATGCTTACCTGTTTATGGTTGATTTTCAATTCTTTTATCATTTCTTATTTAACTCCTTACTTAATTTACTTGTAACACTTCTTGGTCCTCTAATGGCATTTACTCCATATTTTTTCAATGTTTCAAATGGGTATTCTTGTTTGTCATATCTTTTTAACAATTTTAATTTCATAATTCGTGTAATAGACAAGTTTTTATCCTGATATGTATGGGGAATATCTGTTTCAATAGCCATACATTTAAATAAAATAGCAGAATATGGTTGTGCTACATATAAATATACTGTATCCCCTTTTTGTATATGATTTGATTGTTTCCATGTAATAGTATCTGTATCATCAAAAGCATGAACAACATCATAATATTTTGGATTTGCTGGGACAATCCATTCTCCTTTTACATTTGATGCTTCATAACTTGTATTTATTAATTGCATAATTTCAGTATCAGACAAGGTATCATCTAATATAATACTTACCCAACTTTTTTTACTTAAATGATAAGCTGGATAAATTCCTTTTTGTTTTAAGTATGTTGGTACTTCATCATCTAATTTTACATTTAATACTTCAATTTCTCCTTTTTCTTTAGGAATCATCTTGCTCTTATCAATATTCATAATAATACCAAACCATTTTTCACTTCTTACATTTCTAAAAACGCCATGATTTGGAAACTTTTCCCATAAAAATTCAGGTTCTACCTGATATGTTTCTTTTATCAATTTGACTATTCGATTTGATTGTTTGTAAATAAAATATTCCTTTTCGAAACAATGATCTGCTATGTCTTTCAAAATCTTTATATATTCTTCTTTTACAGTATTGACAAATTCCCCTACAGAATCTTCTACACGAAAATTGGTATATTCTTCTTCTATATCTAAATCATATACTTTTCCTTTCACATTGCCATTTAAATCTATATAAATATCTGCTCTAAATGTATCTTTCATAAAATTTTTGCTATAATGGTAGCTTTCATTTTCTTTTATAAATCCATAAGGTATTAATTTTTCTTTATTTAATTTCATCCTTTTAAAAATTTTTTCTTCTATATTCAATGCTAACACTTCCTTGAAAAATTATGATTTACAACATTATATTAGCACAAATAGGAGCAACTCTCAATAGAGTTACTCCTATTAAACATATCATCTATTTTATATTCTTTAATCAGTATTTAAAAAATTCATTACTAAATCAATTAATACTTCTTTTTCTTTTGGATTAGATTCAGCTATAAGCAAAGTTAAGGCTGTTAATGTATTATTATCAATTGTTTGTTTTCCATCTTTATATAAAATCCCGTAAAAGTTTAAAAAATATATAAATAATGTGGCTGCTATTCTTTTATTTCCATCAGCAAAGACATGGTTTTTAACTGTTAAATATAAGAAGTTTGCTGCTTTTTCTTCTATACTTTTATATATGTCTTGTCCTGCAAAACTTTGATATATATTTCCAATAATAGATTCTAGTCCTTTATCTCTTTCTACCGCAAATAATGTACTTTCTTCATTAAATCTAAGTTTATTTATAATATCAATACAATCACGATATTGAATTTTTCTTTCATCTATATTTCCTTTGATTTTCTTAAGTGTTCTATGATCATAATCATCTAGTAAATCTAATGCTTTTGAATAGTCTCCAATAACTTTTAAGATTTCTTTTGCATCACTGTTGTCTAGTCTTTCTTCCATACGATTCGCTATATCAATTAATTTTATTGTTTTTTCTAGATATTCTAATCTTTTTTGATTTACTGCATATCCTTTTAACATATAGTCTTTTAAAATTTTTGTTGCCCATTTTCTGAAAATAATTCCTTCTTGAGATTTTACTCGATAACCAACAGATATAATCATATCTAAATTATAATAGTTAGTAGGTTTATCAGCAAATTCGGAAATTCCGAATTTAGTCATCGTTTCTTCTTCTTTTAATTCTCCCTCTTTATAAATATTCTTAATGTGCTCATTAATTGTAGATTTTGCTTTTTTAAACAATTCTGACATTTGTGCTTGTGTAAGCCACACTGTTTCATCTTTTAAGTTTACTTCTAATTTTACTCCTTGGTTTTCAAATAAAATGATCTCATTTTTCTTTTCTTCCATAAAACCACATCCTTTATAAAATTCAGTTTATCCAGATGTTTTTGCTTATAAGTATTAGCAAACTGTTGTTTGTATTATATGATATATTTATGGCTTTGTCAATCATTTTATTAAAATTTATTTAATTTTATTAATAAGTTAAACTTTTCCATATTTTTCAAGTATCTTCTTTGCATAAGAACATTCTGCAATAAGCTTTTTATTCTCTTTTTTTGCATTCTCTATAATACATTCTACCAACTTTCTTGCAATTCCTTGTCCTTGATATTCATTATTTACTTCTGTATGTGTTATATTCCAATAGTCTTCTGTTTTTAAAAAATCACATTCTCCTACTTGGATTGTATTATCATATGCAACTGCTCTATTTTTCTCTTTTTCAAATATAATTTCAATCATAATATTCCTCCTTATAGGCAATCTATTCTTAACATATAAACTTTTACTTTTAATTGATTTTATGGTTTTATCGTATCACAAATAAGAGTAATTATCAACATAATTACTCTATAGACATTCTCATTTTTAGTTTTTACTATTCTTTGTAACTTTATTTAATTTCTTAGCATTTTTTAACATAACAATTCCAGTTATAAAAATAATCAAACTAAACATTATGGCAGATATTCCATTTCCAACTGCATAATTTTCCTCTGGTTGCAAAGCTGTTAAAACCACTTGTGTTAAGACAAATGAAGTACATATGGATGAAAAGTTAATATATGCAAGTGCTTTACTAATAGGGCTATGAATTTTACTTACTCTTATTAGCTCTTTTATACTAAATCCAAATTCGAAAAATGTAAAAGCTGCAATTCCAATAGCAATATATAAATGATATGTTGTTGCTTTTCCTGAAAATAATTCTATGGAATTATATACTCCATACACAATACTTGCTAATATTAAAAGTATAGCTACTTTTACATATGTCTTACATTGTTTTTTATGGTTTGATTTTAAATTTGCGATACACAAATGTCTTGCTATTCCCAGAAAGCAGCTATATAAGGCATTTATCCACATAAAAGAAGAATGAGATATAATACCCAAAACTATTTTTTCTATCACTAAAAAATAATCTTTACCAATAGTTATTTTTTTCATCCATATTTTTAATACCTGAAAATTCTGATTTTTTAAATTTATCCTTTTCATATGACATCCTAAATTTTAAAATTTTCTAATCACTATATTTATTCTTTATTTCTATTGAAATATGAATATATTGGATAATTTAAAACACATATTAATAATCCTATAACACCACAAATCATTCCTATTATCATATCTGTTTGATTTGGTGTTCCATGCATAATTCTACTCATTCCAAATCCCATAAGTAATGCTCCAACAATTCCAATTATCCAAGTCAATACAATTCCCCATTGAATAGGTGCATGTTCCTTTTTAGGATGATGATTTCTATATATTGGTATAATACATAATAATATAATGAAACCAACAATACTTACCACAATTCCTGCTTGAAACATATTCCATTCTGGAATTAAACACATGCACATCCCTATTGCAAATACCAATCCTCCAATTGTTCCAAATATGATTTCTAATAATGTTTCTTTTTTCATTTTATTTTCCTCCATTTTTTCTTACTTCTTCATTCTTTTTTGCTAATTCTTCTTGTTCTTTTTTTATTCTTTCTTTAGCTTCTTCAATTGTTTCTCCATCTTTCCTCAAAAATTTATCTACAAATTTGTCTTCAATCTTTTTATATCCTGATACAGTTGCGTCTTCAATTTTTTTGTAACCTGAAACAACTCCATTTTCTATTTTTTTATAACCTGATACAACTGTCTCCTCAATTTTTTTATTAGCATCTTTTAAATTTGCCATAGAACCTCCTCCTTTCTTTATTCCAACACTTGTTGTCTATCTTTATTTATAGTATAATGTAGAAAATATAAGAAAACAATCATCAAATTTGCAACATTTGTTGGAATAATAGGAGGAATTTATGAATACTGCTAATAATAAAAGAAGAAAACAATCGCAAGAAAAAATTGAAAAAGTTTTTGTTGAATTATTACAAACAAAAGAATTAAATCAAATCTCTGTAACAGATATTTGTAAAATTACGCATTTAAATCGTTCTACTTTTTATGCAAATTATATAGATATATATGATTTGGCTGATAAAGTGAAAGAAAAATTAGAATCTGAAGTTCAAACTTTATATAAAGATGAAACAACTTATAAATATAATAGTAATGATTATTTAAAATTATTTTATCATATTAAAGACAATCAATTATTTTATAAGACATATTTTAAGCTTGGTTTTGATAATAAACATTCCATTTTTCGCTATGACAAAAACTTATCAAAAGAATTTTTTGATGATCAATTTATAGAATATCATATTGAATTTTTTAAAAATGGTTTAAATAGTATTATTAAATTATGGCTTAAAAATGGTTGCAAAGAATCTCCAGAGGAAATTGATTCTATTATAAAAAGTGAATATGCTCATAGAAGGAAATGAGATCAACATGTTATGCTACAATAGAACAATATAGGGAAATCTTTAATGCCTATTTTAAATCAATTATGCGATTGGGACGAAAAAAATAAACAAGATTGGCTTCTTGTTTATTTTTTATCTAAACTACTTTAAATTATCCTTATTTTGTCTAAAACAAAAGTGAGTTATTTATGCAAATCATAATCCAATTATGTTTTATTCTGCTTCTTCTAATATTTCATTTGCTTCATCTTGTGTTAAATACTCATTTTCTATCATTTTTTCCATTACTTGTTTTTGTCTTTGTCTTGCTAAATCTGGGTTTTTCGTTGGTGCATATACAGATGGTGCATTAGGAATACCTGCCAATAAAATACATTCGTAATCTGTCATTTCATCTAATTCTTTATGAAAATAACCTCTGCAAGCCTCTTTTACTGTATAGTATCCATCTCCAAAGAAAATGTTATTGACATACAGCTCAAATATTTCTTCTTTTGTATATTGATGTTCTATTTGCCAAGCCATAAAAACTTCTGCAATTTTTCTTTCCATTTTCTTCTCTTGTGTAAAATACATATTTTTTGCTAATTGCTGTGTTATGGTGCTTCCACCTTCCACATAATCCATTGCTTTTATATCATTGATAGCTGCCCTACCAATTGCAATGATATCAATTCCATTATGTTTATAAAATCGTTTATCTTCTACACTGATAACTGCATTTACATACATTTGTGGTAATTCTGAAAATTCCGTGTAATTTTCTTTATCTTGTATTTGAGCTACTTTTTCTTCAAGAGGTACATTATTTATTGCATCTTTGTACATATTATAGCCATTTCCTATAAATAGCAAGGCTATACTCATTCCAATTAATAGTAAGAAAATTAATACTTTCAATATTTTTTTCATTTTACCACCTCATTTCTTTTTCCATTTATTTTTTATATCTATTCTACATTCATTGCAGTTTTTACATCTTCTGGTAAATCATCTACTTGTACTTCTCTCCAATTCACAACACCTCTCATTTGCATGACATCTAATTCTAAATATGCACCCTCCCTTAATTCTCTGCTAGTTTTAAATTGTACTTCTTTTTCTTTTCCATTTTTGTTATATGCTGTTAATGTATATTGATATTTCATGTCATCTGATCCAGATTCCTCTTGTATTTTAGTATTATCTATTTGTGTATAATATTGGTCTTTATGTACTACTAAAAAGTAATATGCTCCAACTATTAAGGCAATCACAATAATTACTGCAATAATAATCGGTAATTTTTCTTTAAAATCTTCCATATTAAAATCCTCCTATTCTGCCACTATCTCTACATTTCCAGTAAAATCTGTAACTTTAATTTTTAAATAGTAGCTCTTTTCTTTAACATCAATACTTTTTTCAACTTCTCCAGTATCATTTATCAAAATTTCACTTTCAGTTCCTGAATTACTAATAATTTCAATATTACCACTTTGTTTTTCTACTTTTATTTTTAATGAAATTGTATTTCCATTTTCTCTATCTAAAACTGTTCCACCAAATATAGTTTCTTCTTTTGTTTTATTATTGTAAGAAGCTCTATATGTTCCTACATATTCATCAATTCCAAATTTTCTTTTTCCTTCTAATTTATTGTCTTTTGTAAGACCATTAGTTGAAGTATCTTGTAAGAAATCGCCAAAACCATTCACAATATCTTCTTTAGAAATAGTATCATTATTAAAAATGTTATAGAAGAACGCACTTCCTGCAATTATAATTCCAATAATGGCTAGTAAAATCAATTTAAAGAATCCGAACATAATTCTATTCCTCCTCTTTAATTATGTTTTTGCTTCCAAAATATGTTGCTAGGAAATATAATCCATAGATTGCACCTATGATTATTGCTGTTACAATAATTGATGGTAATAATTCTTCTGGTGATGCTAGTGCTGCAAGAATTGACAATATAAACTTAATTCCAAATATAGAATGTATGATTGCTAAAGCAAGTGGCATCATAAAGAATATGAATATTTGTCTAAAAAGTGCTTGATTTATCATTTTCTCATCACAACCAATTTTTCTTAATATTGTATATCTTTGTTTATTATCAGAGCTTTCTGTTAATTGTTTTAATGCTAAAATAGCTGAACTTGCGACAAGGAATACAATACCTAAATAAATTGCTATAAATATAATGATTGTTGATAAACCTTTGCTAGCTTCTTTTATACTAATTTTTGTTGTTCCTTCAAGATTTATCTCTTTTTCTTCCAAATTATCAAATAATTCACTATCAACATTACCTGCAAGAACATCATTTAATTCAACTTTTTCTTCTTCTGTTTCTACATTATAGTTAGCTGCTAAAAAGTATTGTTCTGTATTTTCTTCCTTTATCTCAAAGCTATCTGGTACTAATATGATACCTGCGTTCATATAGGTTGTTGACATCATAACAAAACCGTCTTTACATTCATTATATTTTGAATGATATGTTTTTCCATTTATTTCTATATTAGAATTTTGTTTTAGTGCTTCATTTCTTATATCCATCATTTGTTCAAAATCACAAAGAACTATATACTCATCATCATTTAATGAATATTCTTCTTCTCCATAAAGTTTTGCAATTTTATTGTAATCTGAAATTTTTATTACAGTTTCTGGTGTATCATAAGCAAGCATTGAAAATTGTTGCATTGCTGTTTCCGAATAATCTCCTAAACTTACTTTCAAAGTCCATTCTGGAATTGCATAGATTGGTATTTCTACAATATCTTTTAAATTATTCATATCATATCCATTTGTTTCAAGTGTATAACTTACAGGATGCCTTGAATCTTCTATTTGTGTTTCTGTATTATATATTGTTTTTCCACTATATGAGCTTACATAACTTTCTGGTAGATATGCTGTTTTATATAGATTAACATCTACAGGTGTAAATTTTTCTAATTGTGAATCCAATGCTGATTGTATTGATAAACTACTTGATAATGCACTAATTGTCATAAATAACATTAAACAAATAACTGTCATACTAACTATATTAGTATTTATTTTGTTATTTAATTGTCTTAATACAAACATATTTGTTCCTTTTAAATAAACACTTTTTCTTGTTTGTATAAGTCTTAATATAAATCCTGATAATGACCAGAATACTCCAACTGTTCCTATTACTCCCATTAGAATTGGCTTTAATAATTGTTCACCTGTTCTTAATTCATAAACTCCACCAGTTACTAGATAATAGGCATATCCAAGTAATACACTTGATGCTATAAATATAAGTATTGAAATAATTGGATTTTTTAATTTAACCTTTTCGTTTTTCTTTACTGCTGTTAGTAAATTGATTAGTTTATATCTTGAAATAGTTAATGTGTTAAATATAATTACTGCAATATACATTACTGCAAAATATATACAAGTCTTTATACAAGCATCTTTTGAAAATACAAATGTAAATTCTGTCATATCTGCTTCAAATAATTTTGCAACTAATATAGACATAAACTGTGATGCAAATATTCCTATAAATAGTCCAACTGCTAATGATAAAATTCCAATTAGTATTGTTTCAAGTAAAATAATTCCAGATATTTGCCTTCTACCCATACCAAGCGACATATATATACCAAATTCTCTTTTTCTTCTATTTATTAAAAAGTTATTTGCATATACAATTAGAAATCCTAGAACTATAGCAATAAATACTGAAACCATCCCAAGCATTTGAATTAATAATTGTATCATTTCTCTAGTTGACTGTGATACTTCTATCATTGCTTGTTGACTGTCTATACTATTGAACATATAGAATATCGCTACACCTAATACTAAAGTTAAAAAGTATATTGCATAATCTTTAAAACTCTTTTTCATATTTCTAAAAGATAACTTAAATAACATCGTTCAAATCACCTCCAAGAAGTGTTTGTACCTCAATTATTTTTTCAAA
>CALXKD010000020.1 GCA_944388795.1 uncultured Clostridia bacterium | reverse complement strand
GAAAGTATCTATAATATTTTTTGGTTGAGACATTTTCTCAAATGATTTATTAAGACATTATCACAAATGAATCAGATCATGGCAAATGTAATACGGAACAATCTTGACTTATATAGTATTTTCATATAGAATACATTACGGGATTCAAAAGGAGGAATTTTATGAAAATACAATATAAAGATAAAATAATGGAAGTGGATAAACCAACTCCAATTAGCGAAGTACTAAAAGAGGAAATAAAAAATAGTGAACATACAGTTCTAGCAGCAACATTTAATAATGAATATGAAAATTTGAATTATTGCATGGAAACAGATGGAAAAATAGAATTAATTGATACTACTTCAAATGAAGGAATGAAAGTTTATAGAAGGACATTGTTATATATTGTTGGAAAAGCCTTTGAAAAAATACGTCCTGATAATAAAATGGAAGTCAATTATCAATTATCTAATGCAATGTTTTGTGATATTATAGATGGAGAAGTAACAGATAGCTTTATAGAAGATTTAAACCAAGAAGTAAGAAAAATAGTGAAAGAAAATCTTCCTATTAAACAAGTTATTATGAATAGAGAAGAAGCAACAAAGTTTTTTGAAGAAACGCAAAGTTCAAAAGGAAGATTACAATTAGACTTAGAAGGAAATAATGAAATCTACATGTACTATTGTGAGGATTACTATAACTATTGTTATGGAACGTTGGCTAATAGAACAGGTGTCGTTAAAATATTTGAAATAGTTAGATATAATGATGGATTTTTGGTTAGATATCCAAGTCAAAAAGATCCAGAAAGAATGCCTAAATTTGTAAAAAACAAAAAATTAGCATGGGCAATGGAGGAATATGATGATATTCATAAAATTTTAAATATAGAAAGAACTTATAGAATCAATGAAGCGATAAAAGAAGGAAATATAAAAGATATCATTTTATTAGCAGAAGCTTTACATGAAAAGAAAATTGCCAAGATTGCAGATAATATCGCAAGAAATAAAGAGGTAAAAATGGTGTTAATTGCTGGACCATCATCATCAGGAAAAACGACATTTGCACAAAGATTAGGAATCCAGTTAAAACTAAATGGAATAAAGCCAGTAACTATTTCTGTGGATAATTATTTTGTTGAAAGAAAAGACACACCAAGAGATGAAAACGGGGATTATGATTTTGAATGTTTAGAAGCAATTGATACAGAATTGTTCAATGACCATTTAACAAGATTGTTAAATGGAGAAGAAGTGGAAGTACCAGAATTTGATTTCTATGAAGGAACAAAGAAATATAATGGAAAGACATTAAAGCTGGAAAAAGGAGAAATATTGGTTATTGAAGGAATTCATTGTTTAAATGATAAATTAACTAGTAAAATACCTTCTGAGCAAAAATATAAAGTCTATATAAGTGCATTAACAGTATTAAATTTGGACAGGTTTAATAGAGTATCTACAACAGATACAAGACTTATTAGAAGAATTGTAAGAGATCATCAATTTAGAGGATATTCAGCGAAAAATACCATTAGAACATGGAATAAAGTAAATGAAGGAGAAAAGAAAAACATATTTCCATTCCAAGAAGAGGCAAACTTTATATTTAATACATCTTTAATTTATGAGATAGGTGCATTAAAGCCAGTAGTGGTGCCATTATTAGAGGAGATAACAAATGAAGAGCCTGAATATGCAGAAGCACAAAGATTGTTGAAGTTTTTAAAATATTTTGAAGAAATACCAAAAGAATATATACCAAATAATTCATTACTAAAGGAATTTTTAGGTGGAGGAGATTTTAAATATTAATGAAGTCCAATTGGGGACGTTTCCGTTTGGGACATTTTTATGTAAATTTTTGTTACATAGGGAATCATATAAAACTTTTTGTTTTCAAAATATAAAATAAGTATATAAACTTATAGTTTATTTTTAAAATTTAAGTATACATAAAAATGTCCCAAACGGAAACGTCCCCAATTGGACATAAAAAAGGAGAAAAAATGGAAAATAGGAGATTTACAGAAATTGATGAAGAATTTATATGTGCCCATTGTGGAAAAAAAGTATCTAAATTAGGATATTCTTGTCGAGATCATTGCCCATACTGTTTACATTCTAAACATGTAGATAAAAATCCAGGAGATAGAGCAGAAACATGTCATGGAGATTTAGAACCAGTTTCTTTAGAGATAGATGGAAAAAAAGGATATGTGATTATATATAAATGCAAGACATGTGGTGCTATTAGAAAAAATAAAGCAGCTAAGGATGATAATATGGATTTAATCATAGATTTAAGTAGTAAGCAAATATGAATGAAAAGGACAGAACTGTTTTGGTAACATTCTGTCCTTTTCGTTTACCTTTTGAAGAATTCAAGGAAAAATAAGTGAGTTCCAAAATCCTAATTTATATATCTCTATTTAAATTCCCATTTGTATAATGTTTTCCTTCGAATCTTTGGTTATTGTGTACTCTATGAATAATTTCATTGATTTCTTCTATAGTTTCATCTAATATATCGATTCTTGCATAATCAATATTAAATTCTTTTGGATATATAGAAGTGATTTTACTATTGAATATGGTTGTAACGGTTTGTATATTATCAGGTAAAATCCTAAAATGCATATGTAAACGGTCTTTTAAGTAATAAGTATTAGAAGTGATACATCTTTGCTTACAAGTTGGATAACATTTATCTGTTTCTCCTAAAAGACAATAATTCATATTTAAAAGTGGTGTTCTGCCATAGACAATTAATTCATTAGGTAAATCATTACAGCCACATAAATGATGAATCATTTCTCGATTTAATTCAGGAGATATTGTATATCGACTGATTCCTAAATGCTTTAGTTCTTTTATTGTATTTGTATTATACACATTAAAGGTATAATTTGTGATAAGTTCAAAAGATGTTTTATTCAAGTCAACAAAAAGGTTTTTCAGTAATTTTATATTACAAATATTTGAAATGACAAAGCCTTTAATATGATAATTATTTAAGGTGTTTTCTATATTACTAGATAATAGATTTTTGTAATTTGATTTTATAATGGTTGGCATATAGATATATACATGAAATCTATCATCTAAAATATGTAAAATTTCTTGATAATCCTTCATAGAAAAATATTTTAAAGGAATATATACATTTTCAATATCATGAATTTGTGTGTAATCAAAATCCTTATGTAAGATATTTAAAAGAAGAGATAGTTTTGTTTTTTTCATATTTGTATTTATGCTTGAAGAATTATCAAGCTTTTTAGTTGCTTGAATATGAGAAGCTCTCCTTTTCATAGTGGTAATGGCATATTGTTCTACCATGTTTAAAATGGTTCTTCTTAAATCATTTAAAGTACTTAATTTAGGAATAAATATGTTGTGGTCTAACTCAATTTCTAAGGTTTTAAAGGCAAAAGGCGTGGAAGCTGTTTTTGAAAATTGAGTGATAATGGTATTTTTATCCATTGGTCTTGTTTTTGCTTTTAAAGGTATGATATCACTTGTATAATGCAGTTTTAAACCTTTATATAATTCTATATTACTAGCAGATGTAACAGTAATATCAATAGGTTTGTTTTCTTTAATTATAATATGACAGTTTAGAAGCACCTTTTTATTTTCTTTTGAGCAACTATTTTGTGCCAAAAGATTTAATTTTTTAGAACTCATTTTATAAATTTGATTCCCTAATTTGATATTTCCCTTCATTCTACCAATGACAACAGTTTGACCGGATTTGAGTAAATTTTATGTTTTTCATATTGGTATCCATCAATTCTGAAATCGTATAAGTACCATCTACTTTTTCTAAAGAAATGGTATCACCAATGCTAATTGGTTCATTTAATTTAACTGTAATATAGCCTTTTTTATGATTATATTTTTGAACTTTACCAAGAAATAATCCCATATTATTTGGTTTTTCTTTAAATACTAAATTTCGGTTGGCTTCATTACTTAAATGTCCAGAAGAAGACATACCTCTATTAAATACTTGTAATAATTCTTTTTTATCATCTTCGTCAATCACATATTCATTATCAGATAAAGCCAGATCAATATATTTTCTATAAATTCTTGTAACAGTAGCTACATATTCTGGTGATTTCATACGACCTTCAATTTTAAATGATTTAACACCAGCTTGAATTAAATCAGGAATAAATTCTAAACCACATAAATCTCTAGTACTTAATAAATATCCAGAGTTAATGGTTTTGTTATTTTCCAATAATTCAAATGGAAGTCTACAAGGCCCTGCACATTTTCCTCTATTTCCAGAACGTCCACCTAACATGCTAGAAAATAGACATTGACCTGAATAAGAAATGCAAAGTGCACCATGAATAAAAGTTTCTATCTCAATATCTGTATTTTGGCAAATATAAGTAATTTCATTAACAGAAAGCTCTCTGGCAAGAACGACTCTTTTAAATCCTAGTTCTTGCAATTTTAAAGCACCATTTAGATTATGAACGGTCATTTGTGTACTCGCATGAATTGGTAAATCTGGAAAGTTTCTTATAAGAGCCATAGCTAAACCTAAATCCTGCACAATAATAGCATCAATTCCAAATTCATAAGCTTTTTGAGCAATATGCATGGCAGCTTCAAATTCAGTATCAGTTACTAATGTATTTAAAGTTAAATGTGTTTTAACACCACGGATTTTCGCATATTGAATTGCTTTTTCTAACTCATCAATACTAAAATTAGACGCAAAAGCTCTAGCACTGAAGATATCAGCGCCAAAATAAACGCTGTTAGCACCATTTTGTACAGCTGCCTTTAAACATTCAAAATCACCAACAGGAGAAAGTAGTTCTACCATAATTTCACCACCTTTTCAGTTATTATCTCTATATATTATTTTCTAAAAATTTTTTATAACGGATTTTACCTAATTATACCATAAAATGCTTGAAATTTCTAGGTTACATAAAGTTGACGCGAATAGTGGAAAATATTTTGTTTTGTTCGCTTGAAATGTAAAAAAAATAGTATATAATAGAAATCATAGAAACGAGAAAAACAAAGGAGCAAAGATACATGCAAGAAACGGTGAAAACAAAAAAAGTAGGAGAAATATTTCATGATTATCAAACAAAAGCCAATATACAATATGCGAATATCCAAGGATTAAATGTTATTAAAAAAACCAATACATTAGAAATTATATTGTATTTTGATGAATATATAGAAATCAAAGAACTATGGTTTTTTGAAAAATTTTTAATTGATAGATTTCATTTTGACCATATTGAGACAAAAATCAAATATCATGAAGGTGTGGTATTAAAGGATATCCAAACAGAATGGAAAAATATTATTGCCTATATGGCACATAAATATCCACTTATGAAGCCAATGCTTTTATTAAAAAGTGATGTAGAAGTTGATGAAAATGAAATTAATATTAGAATGCATATTAAGGGGGCTGATTTTCTAAAGGCCAAAAAAACAGACAAAGAATTAGAAAAAGTTTTAAAGAATTTATTTGGTAAAGAATATAAAGTAAATCTTACAGAGCAATTATCAAAAGAAGAAATTGAGGAAATACGAGAGGAAATCAAACAGGTCGAAGAAAAAGCCATTGCACATATTGAGGAGCTAAATGCACAGCAAAGAGAAAATCATGCAAATAACGATGAAAATTTTGTACCAGAATATCATGATCCAGATTATGTGCCACCTACAGATATGGAGGGATATATTCCAGAAGAGGCTATGGATGGAATGCCACCAATGGAAGGAATGGAAGATTTTCAAGAACAAGAATATATTATGGGAAAACCATCAAAAGCAAAAGAGAATAAAGTAGAGATAAAAGATATTACAGCAAGTAATTCTAGAATTACAATAGAAGGAAGAGTTTTAACAAGTGAATGTCGTGAAACAAGAACAGGAAAAGGGATGTTAATCTTTGACATTTATGATGGAACAGGTACGATTACTTGTAAATCCTTTGCAAAAGATGCTACTGAAGGAAAAGAGATTATTGATAAAATTCAAAATGCAAAAGCTATTAAAGCGATTGGAAAAGCAGGATTAGATGCTTATGCTGGAGATGTAACGATTATGGCAAATACCATTATTGCAAGTAACATGGAGGTACCAGAATTACCAGAAGAAGATGAAAGTACGCCTCTAATATTAGGAATGAATCCAAATATTACAGAGCCATTGGTAAAAATTGCAGAGTTAAATGTAGATGATGGGAAGGTTTCTATTGAGGGTGAAGTCATTGATATGGAGGACAGAGAATTAAAGTCTGGAAAAACCTTACTTAGTTTTGATATTTATGATGGAACTAGCAGTATGACTTGTAAAGCATTTTTAAATAAAGATAATAGTAAACGAGTTATTAAAAGAATAAAAAATGCCAAAGGATTAAAAATAGCAGGAACAGCACAAATGGATTCCTTCTCAAATGAATTAACCATTATGGCAAATACGATTGTAGAAGGAGAGGGAATCAAGAAGAAAATACGAGAAGACCATGCAGAAGTAAAAAGAGTAGAGCTTCATATGCATACACAAATGAGTCAAATGGATGCTATGACTTCAGCAACAGATTTGATTAAAAGAGCCATGAAATGGGGCATGAAATCGATTGCTATTACAGATCATGGTGTTGTACAAGCCTTTCCAGAAGCCCATAAGTTATTAGGGTATGATAATCCAGATATGAAAATTATTTATGGAGTGGAGGCATATCTAGCGCCAGATAACACAAAAACAGTATATAATGGTAAAAAACAAAGTATGGATACCACATATTGTGTATTAGACTTGGAAACCACCGGATTTTCAGCAACCACTGAAAAAATTACAGAAATCGGTGTTATGAAGGTAAAAGACGGAGAAGTGATTGATGAGTTTAGCTGTTTTGTCAATCCTGAAAAACATATCCCAGAAAGAGTTACAGAGGTTACCAACATTACAGATGAAATGGTAAAAGATGCAGAAACGATTGATAAAGTATTTCCAAAATTATTGGAATTTTTAGGAGATGATAAAGAAACCGTTATTGTAGCACATAATGCCAATTTTGATGTTGGATTTTTAAAACAAAATGCCAAAGTATTGGGATATGATTTTGATTATACTTATTTAGATACCTTAAGTTTAGCAAAAGATTTATTCCCAGATTACAAGAAATACAAATTGGGAAAAATTGCGGAAAATTTAGGGATTAAAGTAGAAGTGGCACACCGTGCTTTAGATGATGTAGATACAACTGTAAAAGTATTTAAGGTTATGGTAGATATGTTAAAGAAAAAAGGAGCAACCATTGTAGAAGATATTGATAGAGTAGCAGCAAGTGAAGAAGCAAAAAAAGAAGAATATAAAAAACTAAAAACCTATCATGCCATTATCTTAGCTAAAAACTATGTGGGATTAAAGAATTTGTATAAGTTAGTGTCTTTATCACATTTACATTATTTTTATAGAAAACCACGTATCTTAAAGAGTTTATATAAAAAATATTCAGAAGGATTGATATTGGGAAGTGCTTGTGAAGCAGGAGAACTATATCAAGCAATTGAGCTTGGAAAAACAGATGAAGAGATTGAAGAAATTGCAAATGACTATGATTATTTAGAAATTCAACCAACTGGAAACAATCAATTCTTAATTCGAAATGGAACAGTTGCTGATGAAGAAGCATTAAGAGATATCAATAGAAAAATTGTAGAATTAGGAGAAAAACTAAATAAACCAGTTGTTGCCACTTGTGATGTGCATTTCATGGATCCACAAGATGAAATTTATAGACGTATCTTAGAGGCAGGACAAAAATATGATGATGCCGATAATCAAGCACCACTTTACTTAAGAACCACAGAGGAAATGTTAGAAGAATTTAGTTATTTAGGAAAAGAAAAAGCTTATGAAGTGGTTGTTACCAATACTAACAAAATATCAGATATGTGTGACCAAATTAGTCCCATATCTCCAGAAAAATGTCCGCCACATATTCCAGGTTGTGAGCAAACCATTAAAGATATTGCTTATAGTAGAGCACATGAGCTATATGGAGATCCATTACCAGAAATTGTGCAAACCAGATTAGATAAAGAATTAGATTCTATTATTAGAAATGGATTTTCTGTTATGTATATCATTGCACAAAAACTAGTATGGAAATCAAATGAAGATGGATATATTGTAGGTTCCAGAGGGTCTGTTGGTTCATCATTTGTGGCAAATATGACAGGAATTACAGAAGTAAATTCACTTCCAGCACATTACAGATGCCCAAATTGTAAATATTCAGATTTTACCGATTATGGTGTGAAAAATGGATTTGATTTACCAGACAAAGAATGTCCAAAATGTGGGCACAAACTAGATAAAGATGGAATGGATATACCATTTGAAACATTTCTTGGATTTAATGGAGATAAAGAGCCAGATATTGACTTAAACTTTTCAGGAGAATATCAAGCAAAAGCCCATAAATACACAGAGGTTATCTTTGGAAAAGGAACCACCTTTAAAGCAGGAACGATTGGTACAGTGGCTGATAAAACAGCGTATGGATATGTAAAAAATTATTATGAAGAAAGACATATACCAATTAACCAAGCAGAAATTAAAAGAATATCACATGGATGTACAGGAATTAAAAGAACAACAGGACAACATCCAGGAGGTATTATCGTTGTACCAAAAGGAAGAGAAATCTATGAATTTTGTCCAGTACAACATCCAGCAGATGACCCAAACTCAGATATTATTACAACCCATTTTGATTATCACTCAATTGACCAAAACTTGTTAAAGCTAGATATACTAGGACACGACGATCCGACCGTTATTAGAATGCTACAAGATATTACAGGAATTGATCCAACAAAGATTCCATTAGATGATAAAGCAACCATGTCTATTTTTAGTTCAACAGATGCTTTAGGTGTTACGCCAAAACAAATTGGCTCAGAAGTAGGAAGTTATGGTATACCAGAATTTGGAACAAAGTTTGTAAGAGGCATGTTAGTAGATACAAGACCAACCACATTTGATGAGCTAATTCGTATATCACGGATTATCACATGGTACAGATGTGTGGCTAGGAAATGCACAAAGCTTAATTGAGGATGGAACTGTAACCTTAACAGAAGCTATCTGTTGTCGTGATGATATTATGATATATTTAATTAAACAAGGTTTACCACCAAATTCAGCCTTCAAAATCATGGAAACGGTACGTAAGGGAAAAGCTTTAAAAGATCCAGAAAAATGGAAAGAATATACAGACTTAATGAGAGAGCATAATGTACCAGAATGGTATATCAAATCTTGTGAAAAGATAAAATACATGTTCCCAAAAGCACATGCGGCAGCATATGTAACAAATGCCTTTAGAATTGCATGGTTTAAAGTACATGAGCCAAAAGCATATTATGCAGCATTTTTCTCAATCAGAGCAGCAGATGAGTTTGATAGTGAAATTATGATATTTGGAGAAGAAAAAGTAAAAAATAAAATGAAGGAAATTGATTTACAAGGAAATAATGCAACACAAAAAGATAAAGCCATGTATCCAGTTTTAGAACTTGTATTAGAGATGTATGAAAGAGGAATCAAATTTTTACCAATTGACTTATATAAATCAAGTGCTACAAAATTTATTGTAGAAGAAGATGGAATACGTCCACCATTAAACAGTATAGCAGGACTTGGAACAGTGGCAGCAGTAGGAATTGAAAATGCAAGAAAAGATGGAAAATTCATGTCAATCGATGATATGAAAATTAGATCTAAGGTAGGAGATTCTGTAGCAGAATTATTGAAAAAATTTGGATGTTTAGATGGTATGAGTCAAAGCAACCAATTAAGCTTGTTTGGATAAAATTACAATTTTGGGGAAGGATTCGAAAAATTGGATTTACAAAAAAATAAAGAAGTTTAGAATATTTCTAAGCTTCTTTTAATGCCTCAAACTTATTACTAAAATCAGGACAATGCTTCTTCAAATTAACTGGTCTTAAATTTTTATCAGTAAAGCAATGTTTGGTTTCGGCAATAATGACATCATTGCCTGTTTTTTTATCTTTTACCTCATAACCAATGGTTAATCGAACACCATTAAATTCTTTTACAAATACTTTAATAGAAATTGTATCAGCAAAAGTAACATGTTGTTTATACTTACATTTTACGTCTAGAACAGGAATCGTGATACCTTGTTCTTCAAATTTTTCAAAAGGCATATTGGCATCTCTTAAATAATAACATCTAGCTTCTTCTAAAAATCGAATATAATTAGAGTGATGAACAACACCCATTTTATCTGTTTCATAATAATTTATTGTTCTTTCATATATAAAACTCATTAAAAATCGCTTCCTTTCGAAAAGGTATTATATAAAATAAAAAAAAATCTGTCAAATATTGCGAAAATTAACATAATGTAGTATAATAAATTTTATGCAATACACTAAAATTTTCTAGAATATAGAAGAGGAGGAGTAACATGATTCAGGTTAATATTAAAGCGGTTGGATTAGTAGGAATATACCGCTATAACGACGAACGGGAAGTAAGGAAATTCAAAAAGGAGGATATCTTAGAAAAACTCGAAAAATTAGAGTTTACCAATAAGAAAATCCAGCAGGAATTGAAAGCTTTCAAGGGACATCTGCTCATGGTAAGAACCATTGGGCTGGGAAATCGTAAGGACAACAGAGTAGACTTGTATATACAACCCACTAGTTTTGGAAGAAAAAAACCTGAAATCAGTATATTGGGGAATTACCCTTTATACAATATGTTAAAGAAGTTTATAGAATAGCAGGGAGAAATCCCTGCTATTCTTTTATATACATAAATATAGTATAAAAATGTTTTATTATATATTTTTTCCATTTAACCTAGAAATTATCCATTACAAATGATATAATGCAAACAAGAAATAAGAAAGTAGGAAAAATAAATGAAGAAAATAAATGGAGTCATATTACAAGCATTTGAATGGTATTTAGAAACAAATCAAAATTGGTGGAATATATTAGCAAGTAAAGCACAAGAGTTAGCAGATATAGGAATAACAGCTTTATGGCTTCCACCTGCATATAAAGGAATTGGTGGAAAAGATGAGGTTGGATATGGTGTATATGACTTATATGATTTAGGAGAATTTGATCAAAAAGGAACCATTAAAACAAAATATGGTTCTAAAGACGAATACTTAAACTGTATCATGACTTTAAAACAAGCAGGAATGGAAACATATGCAGATATTGTATTAAATCATAAAATGGGAGCAGATTTATTACAAACCATTCCAGCAGAACAAGTAGATTGGGGAAATCACAATGCATTAGTAGAAAACAATCAAGTGATAAGAGTGGCTACAAAATTCACATTTCCAGGAAGAAAACATAAATACTCTGATTTTGAATGGAATTGGACACATTTTGATGGAATTGATTATGATGAAAAAAGTAAAGAGCATGCTATTTTTCGTTTTAAAAATAAAAGTTGGAGTGGAGCAGTTGATGAGGAATTTGGAAATTATGATTATTTAATGGGAGCAGACTTAGATTTTAAAAATCCTGAAGTTGTTCAAGAATGTTTAGACTGGGGAAAATGGTACCTAGAACTAACAAAGGTAGATGGTTTTCGTTTAGATGCTGTAAAGCATATTGATGCGAATTTTTATAAAGATTGGATAAAAACATTAAGAGAACAAACAAAAGATGAATTATTTGCAGTAGGAGAATATTGGAGTGGTGATATATCAAAATTACATAGATATATTACTGAAACAGAAGGAGAAATTTCTTTATTTGATGTTCCTTTACATTATAATTTATACAATGCTTCAAAGGATGAAAATTATGATTTAACCAAAATTTTAGATAACACATTAGTAAAAGAAAATCCAAGTAAAGCAGTAACCTTTGTAGAAAACCATGATACACAACCAGGACAAAGTCTAGAAAGCTTTGTGGAAAGATGGTTTAAAATACCTGCATATACAATTACTTTATTAAGAGATGAAGGATATCCATGTGTATTTTGGGGAGATGTATATGGGATTAAGCATGATAATATAGAACCTGTGGATGGATTAAAGACAATAATTGACTTAAGAAAAGAAAAGGCATATGGAAAACAGAATGATTATTTTGACAACCCAAATTGTATTGGTTGGACAAGAGAAGGAGATAGAGAACATATTAAATCTGGATTAGCTGTTTTGATTTCTAATAAATTTGATGCAGAAAAAAGAATGTATATAGGAACAGATTTTGTAGGGGAAAAATTTATTGATGCCATTGGAAATTGCCAAGAGGAAGTAGTGATTGATAATGAAGGATATGGTATTTTTAAAGTAAAAGCAAAATCAGCTTCTGTTTGGATAAATGCGTAGTTTGGGTAGAAAAATCATCAGTTATGTGATATAATGTAACAGATTTAATGAAAAGTTGAAAATGAATGTTACAGTAAACGACTACAAAAAGGAATATATAAAATATGAAAGAAGAATATGAATTCAGAGTAAGCAATTATACAAGAAGACAACATTTTGGAACTAGTACAAAATTAGAAATTGAGGGAAATACACTAAAAATTAAACAACTAGAAGATATGGAAAATGTCATAAAAATGTATTCAAATCCAACAGGAGAATATGAGATTAAGGATATCAAAGAAGTTAAAATAAGTAGTATGTTTTTAATATATGTATTTGCAACAATTGGATGGAGTATTTTGACACTTCTAATCATAATTAGTGCAATTACTTCTGCACTCATTTTAGATGTCATTATTATGTATGTTATTATATCTTTATTAATTGTTATATTTTGTAGAGCAGGAACGATAAAAATTGTATTTAAAGATAATCAGAAAATTCAAATACCAGTGAAAATGTTAAAATATGAATCCATGGAATATAAGCAAAATGTAGAAAAATGTATAGAAGAAATAAAAAGGAGAATGTAGATGCCTAAGTTTTTTGTGACGACCAATCAAATTGAAGGAAATACCATTATCATACAAAATGAAGATGTGAATCACATAAAAAATGTTCTAAGAGCAAAAATTGATGATACAATAGATATATGTGATAGTGATACATCTAAAAATTATCATTGTAAAATCGGACAAATAAAGGAAAATGGTATTTTGTGTGAGATTATAGAAGAAATAAATTCTAGTGTAGAGTCAAATATACAAGTAAGCATTTTTCAAGGATTACCAAAAGCAGATAAAATGGAATTGGTTATTCAAAAATCAGTAGAGTTAGGCGTATATGATATTACACCTGTAGAAATGAAAAGATGTGTGGTAAAATTAAATGAAAAGGATAAAATCAAGAAGATACAAAGATGGCAAAAAATTTCTGAAGGTGCTGCAAAACAATCTGGAAGAGATAGAATTCCTAGAATAAATCCTATCATAAATATTAAGAATTTATGTGAAAATATGAAAGAATATGATTTGGTATTAGTAGCATATGAAAATGAAAAAGTAAATACGTTAAAGCAAGAATTAAAAAAAATAAAGCAAAATGAAAATAATGAAATGAAAATAGCTATTGTGATAGGACCAGAAGGTGGAATTGACAAAGAGGAAATTGCTAAATTCGAAGAATATCATGCGAAGATAATTACATTAGGAAATAGAATCCTTAGAACAGAAACCGTTGCTTTAAACATGTTAAGCATTATTATGTATGAATTAGATAGTTAGGGGGCAGAAATGAAAAAAGAAAAAACGAAAGTAAACAATAAAGCAGTAGAAAACTTAATGGATAATATGGAGGAAACAACAGAAAATGCACAAACAATAATGGAACAGGAAATAGCTAAAAAAAGGGTGCCTAAAGAAGTGTCACAAGAAATATTGAAGAAAATATTTAAGAATTTAATATTGGCCATTGTAGTGATGATATATTTTATTGCTTCAAACATATTATATACACAATTTGAATTAGATAAAATGGAATTAATAACAAAAATATTTTCAGGCGTCTTTTTACTATCAGGTATTGTTATTTTAGAAATGGCATATAAAAAAGAAAGTGGGACCTTGTTAATTACGACATTAGAATTGTTTGTTTTGGCGATACATGCACTATTTATTAACCATGTTATCACTATTTATAAATTTGATTTTAGAACATATATATTAACTTCATCATATATTTTTGCTATATATTATGTATTAAAATCAACAGTGATATATACAAAAGCGAGATGGCAATATTTAAGAAGTCTTAGTGATATATCAGAAATTGTAAAAGATGAACCAATTATTAAAGAAGCTAAAAAAAGAAATGAAGAACCAACAATAGAAATTAATAAAGAAGTGGAGAAAGAAAAAGAAGAAAAGAAACCAAAACCAAAATCTATGAGAGGAAAAAATAAAAAGCCTTCTAACAAAAATAGTAAACAAGAAGATCGTGAAGAAAAACAAACTAAAAAAAGAAAATCTAAACAGAAGGAACTAACAGAAGAAACAGAAATAGAAAAGATAGAAAACAAGGAAAAGGAAGAAAAAGAAGAAATCATAGAAGAAAAAAATTTAGAAAGTAAACCAAAAAAGAAACAAACTGTAAAGAAGACGAATTCAAAAAAAGAAAAGAAGATAGAAGAAAAAGTAGAGAAAAAAACGGAAAAGAAAAAGACTTCTACAACTAAAAAGAAAACAGAAACAGCAAAGAAAAGTACGCCAGATGAGAAGAAGGAGGATGTACAAAAAGCAGTAGAAGAAGGAAAACAGCAACCAAAACCAAAATCTAAAAGGGGAAGAAAGAAAAAAGAAGAGGTAGTAAAAAATGATTAAAAGTATGACAGGTTATGGAAAATCAAATATGTCAAAAAATTTAAGAGAATATCAAGTAGAAATAAAAAGTGTAAACCATAGATATTTAGATGTTTCAATTAAAATGCCTAGAAGTTTAAGTTATCTAGAAGAAGAAATCAAAAAGGCTGTTTCAGCTAAGTTAACAAGAGGAAAAGTAGATGTATTTATTACATTTAATAATAATTCCTTAGAAGGCAGAGATATTAAGATCAATACAGAAATTGCCAGAATGTATATAAAAGAATTAAGGGATTTAGCAGAATCAGAAGGAATTGTAGCAGATATTCCAGTAACAGAAATTTCTAAATTACCAGATGTGTTAACCATTCAAAATAATCAAGATGATGAAACGATAAAAAATGAATTGCTTGAAGTAACGAACCAAGCAATTGAAAATTTAGTAGGAATGAGAAAAATTGAAGGAGAAAAAATTGCACAGGATTTATTTACTAGAATACAAGATATAGATGGAAAAGTAAAAAAAATATCTTCACTTTCTACTGGACTTATTGAGGAGTATGTAGTAAAATTAAATACAAGGATAAAAGAATTGTTACAAGACCAAGAAATAGATGAAGCAAGATTAGCACAAGAAGTGGTTATCTATGCAGATAAATGCTCTATAGAGGAAGAGGTAACAAGATTAAATAGCCATATATATCAATTTAGAGAGTTATTAAATAGTAATGAGGCTGTGGGAAAAAAATTAGATTTTATGATTCAAGAAATGAATCGAGAGACAAATACCATAGGCTCAAAGGCAAATAACTTAGAAATTACAAATGAAGTTATCAATATGAAAACACAGTTAGAAAATATACGAGAACAGGTACAAAATATAGAGTAAGAAGGGAATGATTTTATGCAATTAGTAAATATAGGATTTGGAAATATTGTATCAGCAGAAAGAATTGTAGCAATTGTTAGTCCAGAATCAGCGCCAATTAAACGATTAATACAAGAAGCAAAAGATAATAAGACGGCAGTGGATGCTACTTATGGAAGAAGAACAAGAGCTGTTTTAATCATGGATTCAGGACATGTTATATTATCTGCTGTACAACCAGAAACGGTTGGAGGAAGAATTGATAAAGACATTTCACAAGAAGAAAATTAAGATATATCTTAAAAGAATATATGTGACAAAAAAAGAAAGGGATGAATGAAAAATGATCGTAAAACCAAGTGTTTCAGAATTACTTACAAAAGCAAATAATCGATATGAATTAGTAATTGCAACAGCTAGAAGAGCAAGACAAATTGCATCTGGTGCAACACCATTAGTAGAAACTAAAGAAGAGTCACCAGTAACCATAGCTGCTATTGAAATTGCAGAAGGGAAGGTTGCAATAGAATGTTAGTAATATTATCAGGAGTAGCAGGTGCAGGAAAAGATACAATAAAAAAAGAACTTATTAAACGAATGGAAAATGTAGAATCACTTCCTTCTTATACTTCAAGAGCAATTCGTGAGGGTGATATAGAGGGAGAAACATACAATTTTGTTTCAAGAGCAGAATTTGAAGAAATGATAGAAAATAAAGAATTTTATGAATATGATATCCATCACAATCAATATTATGGAACTTCTAGAAAGTTGTTAAATGATAAAATAAAAAGTGGAAAAATTATAGTAAAAGATATTGATGTCAATGGAACAGAGCATTTAAAGGAATTATTGGGAAATGACACAAAAGTTGTTACCATATTTTTACGTGTTCCAAAAGAGGAATTAAAGCATCGATTAGAAAATAGAATAGACAAGCCAAGTCCACAAGAAATCATATTACGTTTAAACCGTTTTGATTATGAAGAATCTAGAATTAGTTTATATGATTATGTATTAAAAAACAATGATTTGGAAAAAACTGTACGAATTATTATGACTATTATAGAAAATGAAGTAAGATTGGAGAAAGAAGAAAATCAAAATTAGACAATCCTATTATAAATATACAAAAATAAGCATGAATAGAAATATTTATGTTTATTTTTTTTCTTTTGGATGATATAATGAAGAAAATGTAATAACTAAAGGAGCAAACATGAATAGCTACAATGATTTAAACAAATTAATAGAAGAAATAGAAAAGAATTTAAAAAATGAAATAGACTATCAACAATTGGCTAAAATTTTAGGTACCTCCACATATACAATGCAAAGAATCTTTACATTTCTAACAGGAATTACGATTACAGAATATATTAGAAAAAGAAGATTAAGTAAAGCGGCCGAGGAATTAAGAAAAACCAATCATAAAATTATTGATATTGCTATACAATATCATTATGATTCACCTGTTTCATTTTCAAATGCGTTTAAAAAAATGTATGGAGAATCTCCAGCAAATTTTAGAAAACGAAAAACAAGAATGACGATTTATCCAAAACTAGAATTTCATTCTGCCATTAAGAGTATGGAGGTATTAAGTTACAGAATTGAGGAAATAGAAGAGCAAATTTATTATGGAAAGGCTACAAAAATTATATCTGGAACAGATAAAAAATCTATACAAGCATTATATGCAGAGGCTAGAAGAGATGGAACCATAGACTTTCTAAAGAAACATCATGAAGGTAAAGCGTTATATTATGGAATTTATGAAGATATTTACCAAAATGGTAAGTGTCAAAATATAGGGAAATATTATTTGGTGGGAAAAACACCCAAAAAAGATTTTGTAAAAGTAAACATTCCAAAAGCAAAATGGGCATGTTTTACCGTACAAAATCGCAAACAAAAAGATATATTAAAAGTATATCAAAATATCTATTTTAATTGGTTACCAAATTCAGAATATACAAAAATTTTAGAATATCCACAATTAGAAATTTATTATCCAAATTATAGTGAAATATGTATTGCAGTGCAATAATTTAATAAATTTGATATCAAAAAAATAAAGTTACATACCTTTATTAGATATATAGTCTAATAAAGGTATTTTATATTATATGAAAAAGAAAACAAAGGAAAGAAAAAGATGAAGATTTTTAAAGGAATCACAAAATATATAATCATATTAATTTTATTTAGCATTCTCATTTCTTATTGTAACTTGCAAATAGCCATGTATATTCGTTATGCAATAGATGGTATCTTATTTCATAATTTAGAAGAGATTCCGAAATTTATACAACCAATTATAGAAATGGATATTATCAGAAGTTTAATCATTTTAAGTGGTATCATTATGGGAATTAGAGGCATATTGGTTTTGGTAAATTATATAAGAGAAAGAATAACCACAAAATTCACATTGAAAATTAGTGCAAATTTAAAAGAAGCATTATATGCACATATATTAAAATTAGAATATGATAGTTATTATTCCTATAGTAAAGTAGAAATGCTACAAAGAGTAAATGAGGATGCAAAAGAGTATAGCAATTTTTTTAAAGTACAATTTAATGTGATATTAGATATCGTATCTTTAAGCATTTTTATTGTCACACAAGGCGTTACGCTAAATGTATCTATTACGATATTCTTGCTGGTAACAATAGTCGTTATGTTATTGTTTGCTTTATGGTATTACCGAAAAATGACACAAATGTTAGAAACATTGATTTCTAAGAAAAAGCAGCTATTAGGGGCAACCATTCAAAATATTCATAATTTTAAATTTGTACGAATTTATAACAGACAAAAAAAGGAGATACAACAATATAAAAAGTTAAATCAAAATTATACAAAGGAAGATATCAAATTTATAAAGTTTGTTTTATTTTATGAAATTATTAGTGAACATATTACCTATTTAAAAAATCCAATATGTTATTTATTAGGGGGAATTTCTATCATCAATGGAAATATGACACTAGGAGCATTAACTGCTTTGATTTTATTATCTGACAAGATTTTATGGTGCCTATATTCCTTTGGAGAAAATTTAGAAGTTGTAGATACTTTTTTTGTAGTAAGGAAAAAGATAAAAGCCTTGATGGATTTAAAGGAGGAAACAGAAAACAATTATCATTATAATTTAGATGGAGAAATTGTATTTCATAATGTTTCGATAAACATATCAGAAAGAGAAATTTTGCGTAACTTAAACTTTTGTATAAAAAAAGGAGAAAAAGTAGCGATTATTGGAGAAAACGGAACGGGAAAAAGCATGATAGCAAGAGCTATTATGGAAATTGGAAATATAGAAGGAGATATGTATCTAAATTATCATAATGTTAAGCAATTAGATAAGTCTAATATAAGGGAATATATAGAATATATTTCGGGAGAGGGAGATGTATTTATTGGTACAATAACAGATAATATATTATTGTGGGAAAAGAAAAGCCAAAAAGAATTAGAAAATGTCATAAAAGAAATGGCATTTGATAAAGATATAAAACAATTAGAACAAGGATATCAAACATTAATAGGAGAAAAAGGAGTAAAACTTTCAGGAGGGCAAAAACAAAGAATTTTAATTGCAAGAGCTTTGATGAGAAAGAAACCAATTATGATATTTGATAATGCATTTAGTAAACTAGATGGAAAAACAAGTAATCAAATTCTTAAAAATTTAACTATACATTATCCAGAAACAACCATGATTTTTATTACACATAAACCAGAAATTAGAAACTATGTAGATAAATGTATAAATATAAGAAATAAAACATCAGCAATAGAAAAGATAGAACAAAAGGGAGAAGGTATATGAAAGAAACTTTGAAGAAATTAAAGAAAATGTATCAACATACAGGATATCATAAAAAATTTATCGCTTTATGTATGTTAATTATTGTAACAGCAATTATCGAAATTATGACAGTTCCTCATATTGTAGAGAAAATATTAGACATAGAAATACCGGAACAAAATGTAAAAGGATTGGTTCTATGGGTATGTATATATATAGGTATATTACTACTTCAATGTTATATGGTTTTGAAGCATTGTGAAATGCGTTCACTTTTATCTAGATGGATAAAAAGTGATTTAAGAAACGCTATATTTGAAAAGCTTCAAAGGGTAAAAGCTAAATTTTTTGATCAAAATGCATCAGGGCTTATTTTACAATTTTTACAAGAGGATACACAAAATTCGGGAGAATTGTTTCCAATTCGATTAGTAGAGATGCTTGTAATGGGACTAGCACGATTTGGAATTATTGTGATTTTTTTAATATGGACAAATGTACAAATAGGATTTATGATTTTAGGGGTATATGCTCTTGGACTTGGTATTACTTTATTATTCAATCGAAAAACAATGGCAAAAATTTCAGAAATTAGAAAAATTAATACCAGTATTTATACAACAATTAATGAAGGCATACAAAGTTTTTTTAGTATAAAATTATTAGGCATTGTGAACAAAAGGGTACAAATATTACAAGAAAAATTAGAAGAATATAATCGTGAAAATACAAAATTAGAAAAAATTATTAGTACATATAATGCTATATTTACCTTCATTACTTCACTTTCTACAATTATCATTATCTATTTTGGAGGATTAGAGGTACTTCAAGGTGTGATGACATATGCACAAATTATGATTATGATAGATTATGCCTCATATTTAACATCTGAATTTAGTTGGTTTACAAGACATTTAACAGATATTAAGGAAAGTTTTTTTGCATATGGGAATATATTAGAACTATTAGAAGAAACAGAGGAAGAAGATTTAGAAGCAGGAGAAAAGATAAAAGAGAAAATAACGAGTATTGCATTTCAGCATGTATATTTTTCATATAATGACCATAAGAAAAATATAAAAGATGTTTCTTTAGATATACAAGAAAATGAGAAAATTGCCATTATTGGAAAAACAGGAGCTGGAAAAACCACCATTACCAATTTATTAGCTAGACTATATGAACCACAAAAAGGAGAAATCTTGATAAATGGAAAAGATTATAGAGCATATAGTATTTCATCCATTAGGCATAAGATTGGATATATAATGCAAGAAGTTCAAATTGTACCAAACACCATTATTGATAATATAAAATATGTTAATAAACAGATAACCAAAGAAGAAGTTATTAAGATTTTTAAAATGTTAAAATTACATGAAAAAATTATGACATTACCAAAAGGATATAATAGTAATATATATGAAGAAACGGATTTACTTTCAGCTGGTGAAAAGCAAATTATTAATTTTGCTAGAATTATGGCAATGAATCCAGATATTATTATATTAGATGAGGTAACCTCTAATTTGAGTTGGAAAAATGAAGAATTGATAAAAAATGCAATAGAAAAGGTAAGTAAACGGAAGAATTACCATTATGATTGCACATAGATTAAATATGCTTGAAAATTGTCAAAAAGTGATAGAGATGAAGGAAGGAAAAATTGTCTAAACAAAATCCACCAAACTATTGTTTTTATAAAATGAATGTAGTATAATGGAGAAAGCTTAAAGAAAACATAAAAACAATTATGGGAGGAATTTGGATGAATGACAAAATTATCATAAAGGGTGCAAAAGAACATAATTTAAAAAATATAAATTTAGAAATACCAAGAGATAAATTGGTAGTTATTACAGGACTATCTGGTTCTGGAAAATCTAGTTTAGCATTTGATACCTTATATGCAGAAGGTCAAAGAAGATATGTAGAAAGCTTGTCTTCTTATGCTAGACAATTCTTAGGATTAATGGAAAAACCAGATGTAGAAAGTATAGAAGGATTATCACCAGCGATTTCTATAGATCAAAAAACAACTTCTAAAAATCCTCGTTCTACAGTAGGAACCGTTACAGAAATTTATGACTATATTCGTCTATTATATGCTAGAATTGGTGTACCATATTGTCCAAATTGTGGAAAGAAAATAGAAAAACAAACGATTGATCAAATTGTAGATAATATTATGGAATTAGACAAAGGTACTAGAATTCAAGTATTGGCACCAGTGGTTAGAGGTAGAAAAGGAGAATATACAAAACAATTAGAAGAATTCCAAAAAGAAGGATTTGTCAGAGTTCGAATTGATGGAGAAATGTATGAACTTTCTGATGACATTGAATTAGATAGAAAGAAAAAACATAATATTGAATTAGTGGTAGATAGATTGGTGATCAAACCAGAAATCTTAAGTAGATTAACAGAATCAGTAGAAATTGCTTTAAAACATGCTAACCAATTGGTGTTAATTGATGCAGTTGGAAAAGGAGAAAAATTATACAGCTGTAATTATGCTTGTCCTGATTGTGGATTTAGTTTTCCAGAATTAACACCTAGAATGTTTTCATTTAATAATCCAATGGGGGCTTGTCCAACTTGTACAGGAATTGGTTATTTAATGAAAATGGACGAAGATTTAATTATTCCAGATAAAAATAAAACTTTATATGATGGTGTAAAAGCCTTTGGTTCAAGTACTATGAAAAAAGGTGACACCATGGCAAAAATGTATTTTGAAAGTATTGGAAAACATTATGGAATTGATATCAGAGGAAAGAAAATTAAAGAATTACCTAGAAGTTTTATGGAAAAAATCTTGTATGGTACAGGTGATGAAGAAATTGATTTTGAATATGCTTCACCAGCAGGAGTGAGAAGATTTAAAGCACCATTTGAAGGTGTACTTCCAACATTGGATAGACGTCATAATGAAACAAAATCACAAGGAATGCGTGATTTTTATGAAATGTATATGAGTAATTCTCCATGTTATTCATGTCATGGTGCTAGATTAAAACCAGAAATCTTGTCTATAAAAGTAGGAGATAAAAATATTAATGAATTAACCGCTATGTCAATTAATCAAATAAAAGATTATCTAGATAATTTGGAATTAAATCCAACAGAAAAAATGATATCAGATTTAATTTTAAAAGAAATTCATCAAAGATTACAATTTTTAATTGATGTTGGACTAGAATACTTAACTCTATCTAGAAGTGCAGGAACTTTATCAGGAGGAGAAGCACAAAGAATTCGTTTAGCAACACAAATTGGTTCTGGTTTAACAGGTGTATTATATATCTTGGATGAACCAAGTATCGGATTACATCAAAGAGATAATGATAGATTATTAGCAACGTTAAAAAAATTAAGAGATTTAGGTAATACTTTATTAGTGGTAGAACATGATGAAGATACTATGTATGCAGCAGATCAAGTCATTGACATAGGACCAGGGGCTGGAACCCATGGTGGACAAGTGATGGCTCAGCGGAACTGCTGAAGAAATCAAACAAGTGGAAAATTCTATTACGGGAAAATATTTAAGTGGAAGATTAAAAATTCCAGTACCACAAAAAAGAAGAAAGCATACAAAATCGAAAGTGATTGAAGTACAAGGTGCCACAGAGAATAACCTAAAAAACATTAGTGTGAAATTCCCGTTAGGCGTATTTACTTGTGTGACAGGAGTATCTGGTTCAGGAAAATCTACATTGGTGAATGAAGTACTATATAAAACAATTGCAAAAGAATTAAATGGCTCTAATGAAAAACCAGGAAAATGTAAAGGAATTAAAGGAATCAATCAAATTGATAAAATTATCAATATAGACCAATCACCAATTGGAAGAACACCACGTTCAAATCCTGCGACATATACAGGTGTATTTGATTTAATCAGAGATATTTTTGCTGAAACAGAAGAAGCAAAATTAAGAGGATATCAAAAGGGAAGATTTAGTTTCAATGTATCAGGCGGAAGATGTGAAAGTTGTAATGGTGATGGTGTGCATAAAATTGAAATGCATTTCTTACCAGATATTTATGTCCCTTGTGAAGTGTGTAAAGGAAAAAGATATAACAGAGAAACATTAGAGGTAAAATATAAAGGAAAAACCATTGCAGATGTGTTAGATATGACGGTTGAAGAAGCATTACAATTTTTTGATAAAATACCAAGAATTAAACAAAAAATTCAAACCTTATATGATGTAGGATTAAGTTATATCAAATTAGGACAGCCATCAACAACCTTATCAGGAGGAGAAGCACAAAGAGTAAAATTAGCAACAGAATTGTCTAAAAAGGCAACAGGAAAAACGTTATATATTTTAGATGAGCCAACCACAGGACTTCATATAGCAGATGTTCATAAATTGGTGGATATTTTACAAAGATTAGTCGATACAGGAAATACGATTATTGTTATCGAGCATAATCTAGATTTAATCAAAACTTGTGATCATATTATTGATTTAGGTCCAGAAGGTGGAGATAATGGTGGTGAAGTCGTTGCTGTCGGAACACCTGAACAGGTTTGTTTAAATGAGAAAAGCTATACAGGAAAATTTTTGAAAAAGTATTTAGAAAGATAAAAAATAGGTGATGATATGATAAAACAAGAATTCTATTACCCATCAGCAGATGAAAAAACACAGATTCATGCAGTAGAATGGAAGCCGAAAAAAGAGATTGTTGGTGTGATTCAAATAGCACATGGAGTAACAGAACATATATTAAGATATGAACATTTTGCAGAATATTTTACCCAAAGAGGATTTGTGGTTGTGGGAAATGATCATTTAGGACATGGAACATCAATTGCACCAAATAGTAAATCAATGTATTTTGGACCAAAAAACAGTTGGAACTTTGTCGTAAAAGATATGGAAACTTGTAGGAAAATGACAAAGGAAAAATATCCAGATGTACCATATGTTTTGCTAGGATTTTCATTAGGTTCTTTTTTGGTAAGAACATATTTGATTGATTATAAAGAACCAATAGATGCTGCGATTATTATGGGAACAGGATATATACCAAACTTTAAAATTGCTATTGCAAAAATGTTGGCAAATAAAGAAGCCAAAAAAGTTGGAGAAGAAAATACTAGCCCAGTGATTAAAGGTTTAACGTTTGAAACATATAATCAATTATTTAAACCGAATAGAACAGAATGTGATTGGTTATGTGCAAACGAAGAGGCAATAGATGAATATTTAGAAGATCCATTAAGAGGTGAAAGTTATTCAGCAGGATTATTTAGAGAATTATTATCTGGAATGCAATATACATCAAATTTGAAAAATATTCAAAAAATGAATAAAAAAATACCTATTTTGCTATTATCAGGAGATAAAGATCCTGTAGGTGATTTTGGAAAAGGTACGATTAAGACATTTGATGTATTTAGAAAAGCAGGTATAGAAAACTTAGATATAAGATTATATAGAGATTTGCGACATGATATATTACATGAAGAATGCAGAAGAAAGATATATAATGATATAGAAAAATGGTTAAAAAAGAATATAGAACTTTAGGTTTTAAAATTTAGTTAAATAGAAAAAGGGGGTTCCAAAAAGATGGAATCCCCTTTAAAGGAAGTGATAACTTCAGATTACAAGATGTCTTCTGACATCTTCTGAAATGTCAGAACGCTCAGAGGAATCTTTGGGAATATATTTGAGTGCATCTCGATATATATCTGTTAAGACCTCTGTTGGAATAGAATCTCTTATGCCGTCTCCTATATCATCTCCTGGAAGATAATTGGAGGAGTATATACAGATCCAATACATACGGTCCTGATACTGTAAATGATCTGTTTTTGAGAACAGAATCGTATGCAATCCAAAATCTGTATCATACTCTAGGGCACATGCTACATTGTCTTTATCGTATGATATAGATGCATAATCATCAAATATCATAACAATTTCCTTTATTGTAGCATCTTCCTCTGGCAATTGACAAACTCGGTATCCCATGTTGTCAATTGACCGTTTGCTTAGACTGATTTCTGGCCACATTTAGTTACCTCCTTAAAAAAAACACACATTGGTTACATAATATACATTATTATATAGTAGTTTGCAAAATTTGTCAAAATGAATCAGTTTGAAGATATTATTTTTATATGTATCAAATTTATAAAATACTTTCAGTCATTAAGTTATAAGTTTAAAATACGAATAAAAATAAAGTTTTTTACAAATACTAAAAATACGATAAATAGTAAAAATGTCCAAAAGGAAACGTCCCAAATGGACATTTTAAGTAGAAAGGAGAAGTTTATGTTTAATTTTAGAACTGATTTGGCAGCGGAGAGAAGAGAGATATATAGAACAGCTAATAAATTAGAGAATGAAATTAATGGAATAGAAAGTGAAGAACAACAAATAGATGAAAATATAAAAGTAGATAGAGTAAAAATAACCAATGAAGAAGGCGAAAAGGCCATTGGAAAACCGAAAGGTGTGTATGTTACGATTGATATTAAAAATTTAAAAATTGCAGGAGAAGAAGAAATTCAAAAATCAGCAGATACAGTAGCAGATGAACTAAGAAAAATTGTAGATAGTCATGTTGACAAAAATGGAGAAATATTAGTAGTGGGGCTTGGAAATATTTATGTAACACCAGATGCGTTAGGTCCGAAAGTGATTAATGATATAGAAGTGACAAGACATATGATTAAATATTTGCCACAATATGTAAAAGAAGGCGCTAGAAATGTGAGTGCCATATCTCCAGGAGTATTAGGAACAACAGGAATAGAAACTGTAGAAATTTTAAAAGGAATTGTAGAAAATACACATCCTAAATTATTGATAGTTATTGATGCTTTAGCATCTAGAAGTATAGAGAGAATTAGTAGTACCGTACAAATATCAGATACAGGAATTGTACCAGGTGCAGGTGTGGGAAACACAAGAAAGGAAATTAGTCAAAATACATTAGGAATTCCAGTAGTGGCAATAGGAATTCCAACAGTTGTGGAAACAGCAGTTTTAGTAAATGATTCATTAGATTTATTTATTACAAAACTGCAGGATGAGGCAAAATCAAATGAGTATCTAAATCAATTAAAAGAAGAGGATAATTATGAAGAAATCAAAGAAGCATTGGTTCCACAAGATTATAATTTAATTGTAACACCAAAGGAAATTGATGGATTAATTGATAACATGAGTAAAATAGTAGCGACGGGAATTAATCAAGCGATATAGAAAAAAGTGACAAATTTGTAGAAATTGTAGAAAAATGGTTGAAAAAAACTCTTTCTTAAGATATAATTCATATAGAATAATAAGAAAAGAGGGGTTTCTATGGATAAAGAAGAAAAAATAGATAAAACAAAAAAAGTAGAAGAAGTAAAAGAAGCGAAAAAAGAAAAAGTAGAACAACCAAAATTCAATAAAGTATCAGGAAAAGATTTAAAAAAAGAAACAGAAATGAATCATATAGATAATAAAAAAGAAAAGAAAAACAAAAAAGAGAAAAAGGAAAATAAAGAAAAGGGAAATAAAAAAGTAGGATATTGGGTTGGCGGAATTATACTATTATTAGTTGTGTTAGCTATAGTAACTGCTTTACTATTATTACCAGCAACCCCAGAAAAAGCAGTTGAGGGAATGTTAAATAGTCTAAAAAATGCAGATTTTGAAAGTATTAATAAATATATAAATTATGATGAAATTGTTGACCAATCTGAAATGTTACAAAATACAGAAATGGATGAGGAAACACAAAGTTTACTTTTTGATAAGTTAGCATGGAAGGTGTTAAATGTTTCAAAAGAAGAAAATACTGCAAGTGTGGAAGTAGAAATTACCAATAAAGATTTTAATCAAATCATAACGAACTATACACAAGAAGCTTTAAAAATTGCGTTTAGTGGAGCATCTTTTACTGAGGAAGAGCAAAATAATAAATTAAAAGAACAATTAAAAAATGAAGAAATTGGAACAAAAACAGAAACAACAACAATGCAATTAGTGAAACAAGATGGTGAATGGAAAATACAAGCTGATGAAAATTTAATAAATGCGTTATTACCAGGATTACAAGAGGCAATCAATTCTTTAAATTCTATTATAAATGGATAGTATCTAAAATACTATAGAGGAGATGCACCTATAAATATTAAATATATTTAATATTTTAGGTGCATTTTACTAATATTATTTATTATTTTTAGTAAGTGTCTCCTTATGATATTTATATAATTTACAGATATCACAATTTAAACATATAGATACTCGATTTTCAAATATTAATTGTAAAGTATTTATAAATTCATCAATTTGATTATCAATTAAATGAATATATATTTTTTTAGGAAGTAAATTTAATAAGGAATTTAATGTATAATCATTGGAAGAAAAAGAAATATCACTTAAATATTTGGCATTGAAAAATTCATCTGAAGATAATATCAAATTTTTATTTTCATCTAATAGGATAGACTCAGTGGGTGTATAAATGAGATGAACGATATTAGAATTATTTTTTTGTGAATTGATGTATAATTTTAGTAGAGAAATAAATTCCATATATTCTTTTTCTATAATATAGGTATTAACCCCTTCTGATATAATTTCATCTAAAATAGATATATATTTTTGTAATCTAAAATTAATAAATCCATCAAGTAGTAGAACATTATTATGGGAGATAAAGGTATATATGCAATTATAAAGTGAATCGAATTTTTTATCAAACCATGTATAATATTCATCTGATAAGATATTATAGCAATTTTTTAATATTTTTTCTTTTTCAAGTGCATCAAAATAAAAATAATTCTTATAAATAATTCTTTTCATAAGTATATCTTCAAACTCATCAACTATCATAAAAGATAAAAGGGTACTCATTTTAGAAAAAAAGTATGGGTAATCATTTTCAGAAACGTAATGAATGATAATATTTTTGTAATTTTTAAATTCATTTCTAGAAAAACATATATGTTTTATATCAGAGCATTTTAATTCGTTTAGTAGATAATCTAGTATTTTGGAATTATTTGTTTTTATACATAAAGATTTCATATACAAAAATACCCCTTTCTTATAAAACTAGTATCTACCAAACTTAAAAAACTTATACATTATTATATGATAAGAAAAAAATTAAGTGAACGACAGGAATGTCCTATCATCCACTTAATAATAAATCATATAATCAATATCTGGAAAGACACAATCTTTTTTTGAGATATCTTTTAAGAAATCTTCATCAATATTATTTTCTTTTATTTGATAATACAATTTTGTAAATCGACCAATATGATCTTTGATTCTTTTTTTGGCATAATCTACCATTGTACCATTTGTAATGATAAATAGCCAATCACTACTTTGTGCTAATAATAATTCTCTGGCACATTGATTTAATGCTTTTTTCTTTAATCCTTTACTATTTGGATATAAATGGGCAAGTTCACACATACGATCACCTGCAACATGAAGATGTCTATGTGCATAGTCATTTGTTGGATTTAACCATACCTCGCTATATCCATTAGCACCCCAGCTAGATCTACATGGGGAAGCAACTTGCATATTTGGATATTTATCAATATATTCAGATGGTGTAATTAGTTCAAAATTACAATCATCATAATAAATTTTCTTAAATAGAATATATAACCAGTAAGGTCCTTCATACCACCAATGACCATATAATTCAGCATCATAAGGACATAATATAATTGGTGGATTTTCTGTATATTGTGCAAGATTTTCAATTTGGGCATTTCTAGAATCAAAGAAGTGACCAGCTTGTCTTTCTGCTGAATCTTTTGCCCATTGAAGATTATAGTAATCTTTAAATTCTGTTTTTCCTGTAATTCTATAATATTTGATACCAGTATGGACTCTAACACCATTATGGGCAATATATGGTTTGATATAGTCATAATCAGCATCATAACCAATATCACGATAAAATTCTCTATAATTATAATCACCAGGATACCCATTAATAGAACTCCATACTTGTCTTGAAGATTCCATATCTCTACCAAAAGCGATAACGCCTTCAGGAGAAACAATAGGAGCAAAGGTACCATATAAAGGTGTAGGGTCTGCATATAAAATACCATGTGTTTCTGTGATGATATAGTCAATGCCAAATTCTTTTAGATATTTATCAGCTTCTGGTACATAACCACATTCAGGAAGCCAAATACCACGAGGTTTTCTTCCAAAATATCTTTCATATGTTTGTACACCAACAGCAATTTGTGCTTTTACTGTTTTTTCATTAACATATAATATTGGGAAATATCCATGTGTTGCACCACAAGTGATAATTTCTAATACACCAATATCTTGAAAATGCTTAAAGCCTTGAATTAAATTACATTTATATACATCTTTAAATAAATGTAAATCATTTGAATATCTATCATAATAGTAATGTGCTAATTGATTTAAATGCTCATCACCAGCAGTTCTTTTAATTTCTTTTCCAGATAATTCAATCATTTGTTTTAAATAACGAATATATTTTCTTTGTAATAATTTATTATCTAACATAGAAAGTAGAGGAGGGGTCATAGACATGGTAATTCTAAAATTAACACCTTCATCTACTAATTTTTGAAAATTTGTTAATAATGGTATATAGGTTTCAGATATTGCTTCATATAGCCAAGATTCTTCTAAATAGTCATCACTTTCAGGATGATGGATAAATGGAAGATGTGCATGAAGAACGAAACTAACATATCCTTTTTTCTCTTGCATTGAAATTCTCCTTTTATTGTTACTAAAATTTATCTCTTAAAAATGAATGAGACACTTTTGAATTGCAACCTCAAGTGCCTCAAGATTATTTGAATTTTGAAGAAAGATTTCCAGATGATGGATTACCAGAAGAAGGATTTGATAAATCATAAATTTCTTCAATATTTTCATTTTGATACATTGCTTTATATATATCATATATATTATAGATTTTTCCCATATTTCTAATGAATGAAATATTTGCTGAAATTGGTTTTTCAATTTGGACACCAGTTTTTACATTTCTAAAATATACCATTTTTTGTTCTTTATTAAATAAGATATGGTCATTTGGTGACTCAATATCATTTGAGGTAGATATATAAATATAATCTGTATTGATTTTTGGATTTTCTTTAATAGGACGTCTACCTAATTCTATTTTATAATCACATTTGGCATCATTTACATGAAGATACCAACTATTTGCAAAATCATTAATATCAACTTCAAAGCTGTAATTCATGGTGGTATTGTGGATAATTAAAACTGGTTTTGTTGTTTCAAAAAAGTTTTCACCATATTGTGCTTTATAATTTTCTCTATCTTTATCAGAGATATCCCAATATATAAATAAATTGGTAGGAGTTTGTGCCAATACTTTTACAATGGTTTGATTATAGCGATATGGTAAATCATAATATTCTACAATATCTACTTTTGTTTTTTTCGTTGTACTACTTTTTCTTTTTGCTGTAGTTGTTTTTTTGGCAGTAGTTTTTTTAGCTACTGTTTTTGTAGATGCCTTTTTAGATGTTGATTTTGTAGCTGGTTTCTTTTTCGTAGTTGTTGCTGTAGATGTCTTTTTTGTGGCAACAGTTTTAGAGGTAGCAGTAGTTTTTTTTGCTACACTTTTTTTAGTAGTAGATTTCTTTGTATCTGTTTTTGCAACAACATCTTTTTTTGCAGTTGTTTTTTTAGCAACAGATTTTGATCCTTTTTTAGCTGGTTCTTTTTTTGTTGTCGTTGCTTTTTTTGTGGTTGAAACTGCGTTTATTTCTTCATTTGTTTCTTTTGTTTTTCTTGGCATTCTATATCCTCCTATGTAAATCTCTTTTATTACTTTTATATATTATACTAAATGAAAAAGAAATTCAAGGGGATAATATGATTTTTTAAATTTATTTTAAAATATAAATTTTTTCTTAAGATTTAAGATAAAAAATAATCAAAAAATTATAAGACAAATATAAAAAATCGTTGAGTTAAATACTCTAAGAACGATTTTTATAGTTCAAGTTTAACAATAAAATATAGTAAAGTCAATAAAAATAAATAAAAAGTTTTTGAAAATATATGTCAAAATTTTTAAGTATTAGAAATATTTTTGATGGCATAAAAAAGTGGGCAAGAGCTGTAGTATCAATCCTTTTAGGTAATAGTATATATTCTTAGAGTATTTAAATCTAAGTAAAAAAAGAAGATATAAAATACGATAATATATTGACTTAATTCTATAAAACGG
>CALXKD010000019.1 GCA_944388795.1 uncultured Clostridia bacterium | reverse complement strand
TCTATTTGATATTTTGCATTGTCTGGTCTTTTTATCTTACAATACATTTTCATATTACTTTTCCTCTCTTTCTTTATCCATATATTCTCTTGCTTTTTTAATTGCATCATTTATGTCTCTTTCGCTAATTTCTAAATAGTCTAATGATTTTAATTCGTTTAATTCTTTATCTATTTGTTTTATTGCTCTTGTTAATTCGTTTAATTTATCTATATTGTCTGTTCTGTAAAATCTGTCTTCGCTGCTAATTTCTTTTATGCTCTGTATATCTATCTCTTTGTTTTCTTCTATTACTTCAAAATCTGCTTCTTCAGAACATAATATACTTGTATCAAAATCTCCACTTTCCCATTTCAACATAAGATTTTCATATTTTAATGTTGCTTTATAAGCGTTTCCCATTTTTACTTTTATTGTTGTATTGTTTTTTATTTTTCTTTCAGTTATTGCTTTTATTAATTCATAACCTTTCATTTTTCTACCTTCTTTCCACTGTTCAGTACTATTTAATACTATTCAGTTTATTTCTTTTCTCCTTCTATGATATTTAATATTTCTTCTATATCTTCTATAACACAAGTAAGTTCTTGTAATACGCATATCTTCGTTGCTGATAGTTCCATATTTTCAATATTTTCATATTCATTCTTGTATTTTTGGTCTACTTCTTTTAATTTATCTGTTACTTTATCTAATATAGATTCTAACTCTTCTACATACTTCTTTATCTTTTGTATGTCTGTATATGTAAATTCACAACCGAATACATTCTTTTAGATTACAATTGTTACATTTGTTTAGTATTTCTATTTCTTCTTTATTCATTAGCTAATCCTCCTTGTATTTGCAAAAATCTTCATATCCTTCTATAATTTCATAAAAACAATCTTCAAAAGGTCTTACCCAATTTGTTATATTCTCATTATCTATGTTCATGTCTTTTAAATAATTAATTATGTATTGTACAAACTCTTCTTTTTTGTCCTTTTTTACTTTTGCAATTTGACCTTCATCACCATCAAAATTCGCTTCACTTGTCTTAAATAACCATATTAAATCATTTATTTTAATTTCCATTTTTAATTTATTATCTTCTATCCTAAATTTCATTAATTGCTCATTTTCTTTACTCATTTTTATTCCTCCTTAATATAATTTGGTATATCTTTCCATGTTTCTTCTATCATACTAATCACTTACTTTCTCGACTAATCCTGCTTGGATTAGGTCGTCTATATATCTTTTAACTCTGTTAGTTTGTACTTTATATCCATGTATCAAATTTTCATTAAAATCTAATATGCAAGTTAGTTTAGCTTTTACTATTACTCTATTATTTAATATCAATAGATACTCGCTTCTGTTGAATTGTTCTATATAATCATCCAGTATAGCTCTATGGTAAGTTTTAAAATTACTATCTTTCCAAAATCCAAACTTTTCTAATTCTTTTAAATCTACACTATCTTTTATTTTAAACATTCTTCCTTCCTTTCTCTACTTGTTGTAGTAAAGCATATATTGCTCTATAAAATCTTCTAGCTTTTGATTATATAATCCATCTCTTTTTAGTTCTCTTTTAAAATTGTTTATGTCTTTTATACTATTATTTGATTTTCCTTCTATTGTGTCATAAAGTCTATTTAATTCATCTCGTGCATATTCTAAATCTAAACCTACATCACACAAGTAATCTTCTACTTGATTTATTTTCTTTTTTATATCTTCTTCCATTCTTCATTCCTTTCTTGCGACATCTTTGTCGCTTCTTGTTCAAAATATTGTTTTATACAGCTTTTTCTTAATTCAAGTCCACTTAAATTATTTGTGTTCTTTGTTTTTTCGTATATTTCTATAATCTCTTTTACCTCATTGTTATAAAATATTTCAACATAATTTAGGTTTAC
Organism: uncultured Clostridia bacterium; assembly: GCA_944388795.1. Classification (GTDB taxonomy): domain Bacteria; phylum Bacillota; class Clostridia; order TANB77; family CAG-508; genus CAG-269. Next base: position 30,207 of record CALXKD010000019.1, on the reverse strand, counting down.
TTTATCTAGTATTAAATCTATTATCTTATCTTTCTTTTCTATCTCTTTATCTTTTTCTTTTAGCATAGATAATACTGTTTCTATTGCTTTTCTATCTATATCGTATAATGCTGGAACAATTTCATTTCTCATTGTATCCATATTGTATACTTGTCTTTTATATTCAAGCATTCCTTTTAGGTTTTCTATTGCTTCTTCTTGTTCTTTTGTCATTTCTTATCCTCCCTCCAAAAACTTAATACGCTTGCTATTTCAAAAACTCCACTCGCTATAAACCAATTTGCTTCTCCTGTCCCTATTCCAATAAATAGCAATATAATTGCAATAAGTGCATCTAACATTATTCTTCACCTAACTTTCTTCCGACACATCGGACAATAGTTTATTTCAGTTCCCATATCCATGCTTTTCTCCCAAAGCATTCCATTCATTATAAAAATATTTAAAAATTCAAAATCATTATCATGTAATATACTTTTCCCTACACCATTTCCTTCTCTACAATACTCACACATATTATTTATTTCTCCTCTAATAATTCTTCTAAAACTTTAATTTGATGATATGCATAGCAAAATACAAAATTGCTTCCTCTGTACAAGGCTTTTCCTTCTTTGTTAAAACATTTACTACAGTCCTTATCACAAGCTATAAGTTTTAAATCATTTTTTAATTCTTCTGTCTTATCTTTTACTTTTTGCTTGTTAATAAAATATTTCTTTTGATTTTCTTCAATATTTTTTAATTGTTTAGCTGTATAAAGTTCTCCATCATAATATTTTTTTAAATGTTCTTCTAATTCTTTAATTTTCTTTTTGTCTTGTTCTCGTTCTGCTAAGATATTATCTATTGCTTCTATTGTTGCATTTTTATTTAATTCTCTAGACATATCTGGAATCCATCCGTGTGTCCTAAAAAATTTTAATAAATTATTTAGTTGTTTTATTTTCTCTATATCCTCTTCTATATTTTTCTCTTTATCTAATCCATGTAACTTTCTTGTTGCTTTTAATTCACTTTCAGTTAAATCGAATCCCATTATTTATCTCCTTTCATTTATTGTATAATTGTTTAATATTGTTTCTAAATCTTCTTTTTCTGTAATTACAGAATCTAATGTTTGCTTTTGAGAATCTATCTCAACTTGATATTCTCGAATCTCACGCTCTTTGTTTTGCAATTCCATGTAATTTATTGCTAACCCTATATACATTCCGAATTAGAAATGTAATTAGTATTATAAATGCTGTTTTTATTTTCTTTTCTGTTTTGTAAACATTTTTGTCATAATATTTAATCTTTTCCATTCGATTTCTCCTCTATTTCAAATTTATACTTATTTAAAATGTTATTTGTTTTTGTATAATCAAATATATCTTGTCTTTCTTCTATAATCTTATCTTTATAGAATTTAATTTCTTCATTTATTTCTTTTATAAGTTCTGTATTTTCAAATTTTATTCCTTTAAAAATTTGTTCTATGAAATATGGTTCTTCCAAATATTTAAAGTTAAATCCTCTATAATTAAAATTATCTTGTGGCTTTTCTACATTAACCTCTTCTATTAAATTTTCTTCTAGATAGTCATATATATTGATTTCTTCTGATAGCAAGACTTGTATTAAGTCTTGACTATCAGAATTATAAAATGTTATATATGTTTTTTCTTTATTGCTTACTATACAAAAATATGTAATTGTATTATTTTTTCTTTCTTCTTTGATAATCTCTTCGGAGTCTATTTTTAGTACTCGAAACAATTCTTTGAATCTTTCTTTTTCTTTTATAATTTCTTCATATTCTTTTTTTGTAATATATTCTTTCATTATTTTCCCCACATTTCTTCAAAATTTGATTCACTTTCTAATTTATCTAAATCTATTTTTGTTTCTTGTTCTGCAAGTTGAGCATTACTTGCATTAAACTCTATATCAATATCTTTTTGTATATCATCTATATTAAATTCTTCAAATTCACCAAATTGACTTTCATATTCTTTTACTGCTTTGCTAAATCTATTTTTTGATTTCATTGTTTCCAAATTATTTTGTAAGTTTCTTATTTCTTTTTCATATCTTTCTTTGGCTTCTTTAAATCTTTGAACTATTAATTCTTGTTTTTGACTTTGCTCTTTTAAAACTATAATTCTTTGTTTTGTTGTATTTAATTCTTCAAATATTTGCTTAGCTCCCTCTTTATCGTTTTTTGTTTTACAAATTTCAAAACATTTATTTAATTTCTTTTCGTTTTCTTGATTTTTCTTTAATTCATTTTTATAAGATTCTAGTGCTCCTTGTGCATTATAGTAACTATTATTTAAATTCTTTAAAGCTTCCTTTTGTCTATTTAATCCCTCTTCTATTTTTTCAATATTGTCTACCTTTACAAATTTATTAAATATCCTATCAAATACTATTTTTAATTTTGTTAATTTTTTCATTTTTCATCATTCTCCTTTTCTTTATTTAATTCTTCTACAAATCCACTTGTTATAATTCCCGTTGGAAGTGCTACAAATGCAATTCCTACTAAACTAGATATTATGCTTATTAATCTTCCTATTTCTGTTTTTGGACATATATCTCCGTATCCAACTGTTGTTAATACTGTTGTAGACCAGTATATTGCTTCAAAAAAATTCTTAAAACTCTGATTTTCAAACTGAAACATTATTAATGCTGATATGAATATAAATCCAGCTGTAAATCCGCATACAACTTCTAGTATTTTCTCGTTTTTACTAACTACTCTTTTTATTATTTCAAATTTACTAGAATATCTTAATGTTTTTGCTATTCTTAATATTCTAAATACACTAAATATTCTTAAAATATATGAACTGTTAAATATTTCACTAAAACATGATAAGATAACTACTAAATCAAATATTGCTGAAAATGTAAATGGGTATTTTATAAAGCTAAATATTCCTCTTTTTAACCTAAAATCCGATGTTATCCATCTTAATATGTAATCAATTACAAATATCATAGTTGTTAAAATTGTTAGAACATATGTAAAATTATTTTGTTCTTTAAATGTCAATGGAACTATACTAACCCATATACAAATCAATATTAATATGTCATACCATTCATAATATGTTGTATCTTTTTCAACTATCTTAAACAACTTTTTTCTTACCATGTTAACCATATAGCTAATCCTACTACTCCTCCAATTATTGCTAATATAATAACTACTAATAGTAGCCAATTATACCATTTCCAACCATCATAAAATGGTTTATTAGCTTTTTCTTCTGTTCTTGCTTCATCAAGAATTTGATCTACTTCTTCTTTTGAATATCCTCTTTCTTCTAATGCTTTTGCTACATCTTGCTCTGTTACTTGCTCTTTATCAGAAAAAATTTGGTCTAACATATAAAATTGAAATATACTATTTGTTAAAGAAAATCCTGTATCTGTACTATATGTTGTATAATATGTTGGATTATTATTAAGTATTGTTGATTTTCCACTTGAATCTGTCTTGGGTTTTACTGTATCATGATTAACTGTTGTTCTTCCAGAACTATCTTTAGTAGTTGTGTAACTTTTTCCTGATGTACTACTTTTTGTTGTGCTTGATTTTGGTGTACTTGCTTTTACTGAACTACTTGTACTACTCTTAGTAGAACTTTTAGGTGTACTGGATTTTACGCTAGTATGAGATCCACTACTTCTTGCACCACTTGAATGAGCTCTTGCATAAATTGTTGGAGTTGTTACTCCTATTATTGTTATTATTATTGCTATTGTACTAATTATTTTAATTATTTTATTTTTCATTTTTTCTTCTCCTTTACTTCTAATTTATGTATTTGTCCTGCTTGTAAAAATGTTACTTGCTCACATTTTCTTCTGTCACATGTTAAGAATTTTGCACAATTATTACATTTATTCATTTTCAAATCACTCTTTCTTTTTGTATACTGCTACCCTTTTCTTTGTTAAACTATCTTCTTTTACACCACATTCAACTAACTTTCCATATTCTTTGACTAATTCTGTTAGTCTTGGTCTTACATGATTCATGTCAAAATATTTTGAATATCCTCTTCTATTCATTTCTTTTTCTATCTCTCTAGCTGTCATTTTTCTTTCTCCAATTATTTCTAATATTTGCATGTATTTAGTTCTTTTTTGTGGTTTTATATCTTCAAAACTTAATTGTCTTGTTTCTATCATCTTCAACACTTCCTTTAATGTGTTTTTATATCTTGTGTATATACTGCTTGTCCTTTTATAATCATTAGTAATAATCTACATCTTTCTAGATTATTTGCTTTTCTAATATCCTCTTCATTAATTACTTTTTTCATATGTTTCACCTCACTAAATTCACGAATGTACTTAGTTGTTTATTAAATTTAACTTTTACTTTTCCAATGTCTCCTGCTCTTTGTTTTGCTAGTTTTAATGTTGTAATATTATCCTCTTCATTTTCTTTATAAATAAAAATTATATTATCTGCATCTTGTTCTAAACTTCCACTTTCTCTTAAATCTGCTAGCGTTGGCTCTCCTATGTTTGCATTTCTATTTAACTGACAAAGTGCAATGATTGGAATATTTATTTCTAAACTTAATAATTTTAATCTTCTACTTATTTCTGCTACCTCTTGCTCTCTCAAATTGAATTTTCCTTGACTTTTTAGTAGTTGAATATAATCTATTATCAATAAATCTAATTTATCTTTATTTTTTAATCTCTTAGCCATAACTTCTATATCTTGTATTGTTCTTACTCTTGTATTTATTGTCAAATTTAATTCAGATAGTTTTATACTTGCTTTTGCTATTTTTTCCCAATCTCCCTCTTCTAATGTTCCGAGTCTCATCTTGTAACTGTTTACTATACTCTGTTTTGCTATCATTTTTTGAATCAATTGTGTTTGAGACATTTCTAAACTTGCAAATACAACATTTTTCTTTTTTGCTATTTCTTGTGCTATCTGTAATGTTAATGTTGTTTTTCCCATTCCTGGTCTTGCTCCTATGATTGTTAATTCTTGATTATGTAGTCCACATGTTAATTTGTCTAAATCAAAAATTCCTGTATATAGACTATAATCATTTCTGTTGTTGTAATTTCTTTCTATCTCATTTGTTGTTTCTGCTATTTGCTCTACAAATGTCTTTTCTTTTGTATTTATTTTTTCTATATTGTTTAATTTATCTATACAATCTTGAATATATATATCTATGTTTCCCTCTTCTGTAACATTTGATAAAATACTTTGTGCTAATTCAAATACTTTTCTTTTTTTAGACAATTCTTTTAATCTGTTATAACAACCTTCTGCTGTTATTCCATAGATGTTATTTCCTAAGTTTGATATGTACTCTAAAATTTGTTTTTGATTTCCTTTTATTTTGCTTTGTACAGATAAAATTGATATTTCTTCCTTTTCTAGTTTTAATTCCTCTATTGCTTTGGCTATTAGTTTATTCTTTATGTTTATAAAGTCTGATTCTTCTATGTCTAATTCCTCATTTTTGAAAATTATGTAGTAAAGTACTGCTTTTTCAATTTCTTCATCATACATCTTTTTCTCCTCTCAGTTTTTTAAAATATTCTTCTTCTGTCATCGTACATTCTTTATATTCTATTTCCTCTTCTTTTGTTTCATTTTTCTTATTGTTTTGATTTTTATTCGACTTAAATTCTTCTTGACTGATTCTAAATTGTTTAGCTGTTTTTATATTGTTATCCACACAACTTACTAAGATTGTGGATATATATTTCCAGTTTCTTTTGTTTCTTGAAACTGCCTCTTTCATTACTTCGATTATTAAATCCCCTTCTAAATTATCTAGCTCTAAAAATTTATTGATATCTTCTGAAACAAATGGTGTAATTAATGTGATATTGTTTTCGTAAAATTCTATGATTTTTTTAAATGCTTCTTCTTTTTCTTTTTTATTATTAATACTTGTATTATTCTCTTTGATGTTTTCGTCAATACCCTCTTGATTTTTTTGACAATACCCCTTGACGATTTCGTCAATACCCCCTTGATTTTCGATATTAACTAAAGAAATTATTCTCTTATCTATTTCTTTAGAATCTTTTTTATAAAAAAATGTGATGTATATATATCCTTTTTTATTCAACTGACTAATCCATCTTGATATTGTCTCTTTACTAACACCATACAAATTTGCAAAATATTCATTTCCTGCCCAGCATATTCCTTTTTCGTTACATAGTGCCGTTATTTCACTGTATAACAATTTTGCGTTAGCCATTAATTCTTTATCATATCGAACTTTTGCAGGTATAATTGCATAATAGTTTGGATTTTCCATTGTTTTTCTCCTTTTCTATAAGTAATTCTTTCCATATCTTTTTTGGAACTCTTCTTTTGTTTTTTTATAATATTTCATCCATGTTTCTTGTCCTTTTTTCTTTAAATATCTATTGAGTTTGTCTCCATTTTTTCCATGCACTCCATTAGTTCCTCGATGATCCTGTTCTGTTAAAAATATTATTAATCCGTCTTTTATACTTTTCATTCTGTAAGCTTTTGAAAAGAAAACTTCATGCCTTTCACTATATTTTTTAGTTCTTACTGTGCTATACTTTGTGCTTTTGGGCATAATACAAAAATCTGATTCTAACTCTTTTTTCTGTTTCTTAATTTCTTTAAGGACCTCTTTTTTACTATCTTTTGATACAACCTTATTTTTCGGACATGGATTAAAACTTTTTGACAAATCTTTTACTAACATATCGCACCTCATTTAAACTAAATGTCCAAAATTCAAACCACAATTTTTACAATAATTGTCTGTATGTTCACACCTCGTTAGGCAATCTGGACAAAATGTATCTTTATATTTAGAAATGTTGAAACTATTTCCTGTTTGAATTATTTCTACTTCATCTCCTGGTTTTAAATCCATTTCTTTTCTTATTTCTACTGGGATTACGATTCTTCCTAATTTATCTAATTTTCTGTTCATTTTTATTTTCCTTTCTTGATTTTCTACCTAATTTTTGCTATAATGTAGTAGAAAATCATATGTTTATATATGTTTATGTAGAGCTAGTTTAATGATTGGTAGTCGCTAACTAGTTCTTTTAATTTACTCAAAATTGCTTTTTCATTATTGTATTTGTTAGAATTTACTAATCTATCTATTCTACTGATAAAATCTTTTTGTTCTTCATTTTCAAATCTTAAGTCTTTATTTTCTTCATGTAATGCTAAATTTTCTTGTTTTTGCAATGCTTCTTTGCTTTTCAAATCCTCTATTAAAATGTCTCTATTTAATACTTTAGTTTCTAAATTTCTTATTTTTCTATCTTTTCGTGTAAACATTTTTTTCCTCCAATTCTTCTAATTTTTTTTAACATATATTGTAAATTTTCTATTGCCATTTTTTCTTTTAAACAAGTTCTAATTTCTATATCTGGACTTAAATTTTCTTCCCAACCATTCAAGCAGATTTGCATTTCAAACCAATTTACATGTCCTACAAAATTTACAAAAACTGTATGCTCTGTATTCTTGTTTACTTCGTATGCCTTTAATATTATTTTTTGTATTAATTCTTCCATTTTTAGTCATCTCCTTTCTTAACTATTTGTTTGTCTTGTCTGCTTCTTTTAAGGTTTTTATAATCTGTTCCCCAACTTTTGTGCTATCTATTTTTGTTTCTGTTTCTTCTATTAAATGAAATTTTAAAAAAAAAACAATTCTAATTCTTGTACGCTACCTTCTATCTTCATAATCTCCTCCTACTAATAAATTACTGTTCTAGTACATGCCCAGATAAAAAATATTACTGCTGTTATATATAAACTGCTATATACTACTGCTCGTCCAATTAGTTCATAAATTTTTCTTTTCATTTGTATCACCTTCTTTCTAAAATATCTTTTGCATTATTTCGAATGCTTTATCTAAATTTACTTTCTTACTTCTTTGCCCCATTTTTACAACAGCCTCTTGCATTTCGGGCATCGCTAATATTTTATAAGCCTGTGACCTACTTAAACTATATTGTTCTTGAAATTCTTTAACTGCTATATATTTAGCTCTTGCCTTCTCTTGTAATCGTGTCATTGGCATTTTACATCGCCTCCTCTTTTTCATTTTCTGAAAGTTTGTTTTTAAAAAATTTTTTCTACTTTTGTCTTTAAAAATGCTGAAATCTTTAATGCTTCATTTACTGAAAATTTTACATCTCCATTTTCTTTTTTAAAATAATTGCAAGGAGATTTATCAATAAGCTGTGCCATATCTTCTATTGTATATCCTTTTTTCTCTCTGAGTTCCTTTAATTTTTCATACATTTTTTTGCCTCCTTTCAGTTTCTGAATGTATTTTATTTCATTAACTGAAATTTGTCAATACTTTTTTTAAAAAAAATTAATTTATTTTTCATTTACTGAAATTTATTTGATTTTTTCATAAAATGAAAGTATAATAATGTAAGAAAGGTTGGTATTACTATGGTTTTTGGAAAAAGAATTAAACAATTAAGAGTAGAACATCAATGGACACAAGAATATGTTTGTGAAAAATTAAATATATCTCCAGGTGCTTTATCTAGATATGAGACAAGTATGTATGAACCAAAATCATTGGAATTGGTAAAAGATTTTGCTGAATTATATAATGTTTCAACAGATTATCTTTTAGGTAAAACAGATATAAAAAATCCTGGTCAGCAAATAGATGATGTTTTAAATGAAGCTATGATAGGAATGTCAAAAGAGGAATATGAAGCATTAAATGAAACACAAAAAAAGCAAATTAGAGATTTTGCTATATTTGTAAAAAATCAAAGTGAAGAAAAAAAGAAATAAGGTGTTTATATGTTTGAAACATTCAAAGATAAATGTATATTATGTGGAGATACTCATTTTACTTTTTTAATGAAAGAAAAAGACAATTATTATGTATGCAATTCTTGTTCTGAATTATGTGATAAATTAAATTCTCCATATAAAGATAGTATTTATCGTTACTCAATTGATGACTTGAAAAAATCCATACAATTAAACGAAAGTGTCTATATTATAAATTATAGAAAACAAAGAGAATCTTATATTAGAAAGAGGAAAAAAGAATATTTAGATACTTTAAAAGATATTAAAATGATATCTCCCAATATTTCAACTGAAAAAACAAAAAGAAAATATCTAAAAGATATTCCTATATTTAATTATAGTTCTGTTAGAAAAAATATTCCACAATACAAGTTAGAAAATTTTATAGTAATAGATACTGAAACAACCGGACTCAAACCCTCTTCTGATGAAATTCTTGAAGTATCTGCTATAAAATTTATAGATGCTAACCCTGTTGAATGTTTAACTACCCTTTTACATCCTAAGAAGGAAATTCCTAAAGAAATTGTTAATATAAATCATATAACAAATGAGATGGTACAAAACAGCCCAAAGATAGAATATGTAATAAATGATTTTTCTGAATTTATAAAAGGATTTAATATTGTTGGATATAATTTAGAATTTGATTTAAAATTCTTACATGTTAATGGTATGGAATTTTTTAATGAGAAAAGACAATTTTATGATGTTCTTGAATTATGTCGAAAATTCTTTTCTAAAAATGATGTTTATGATTATAAATTAGATACAATATGTGAACATTGTAATTTGTATCGTACAGAAGCTCATAGAGCAACAGAAGATGCTTTAGTCACTGGAATCTTATTTAGAGATTTAGGAAATAAAATAAAAAATAATTAACGGAGGAAAAATAAATGGAATTAAATTCTCTATATGATATTGCCGAAAAAGAAAATATAAAAATCTATGATTGGCAAATAGAGGATGTTGATGGAATGTACTTAAATTATCTTAATATTAATGCTATTGCTTTAAATTATGATAGATTAGGAACATATATAGATGAAAAATGTACTTTAGCAGAAGAATTGGGACATTATTATATGGATGCAACTTACCCTGCTTCTACTACTGATAAGATATTAATAAACAAGCAAGAATATCGTGCTAAGAAATGGTCTTATATATGCCTGATTCCTTTTGAAAATCTAAAATCAGCTATTTTAAATCGGAATTAATAATCTTTATAGTCTAGCAGATTATTTTGAAGTTACAGAAGAATATATGCGAAATTGCATACAGTTTTATAAAAATAAATATGGAGAGGTGTTTTAATGTTTACTTATACAACTAGAAAAGATGGCAGACTAATGAAAAAAGTTACAATAAACGGCAAACCTAAGTATTTGTACTCAGATAATCCTAAAGATTTGGAAAAACAGTATATAGAAACAAAACATATGGCATATAATGGATTTAATATTGATAATGATAAAATAACATTAAAACAATGGTCAGAGAAATGGTATGATGTAAATATGTCTCAAAAGGAATATAATACACGAAGAAATATAAGAAGTTTACTAGATAATCATATTTATCCTGAATTAGGTAATATAAAGCTTAAAAATTTAAAGGTTATTAATATTAAAGAATTACAAAAAAATATGATAGAACAAGGATTAACATCTACTTGTAATAGAACAATAACGACTATAAAGAGAATTTTAAACGATGCAATGGAAAATGATATAATCCAAAAAAATGTTGCTTTTAATGTTAAATCTGTTAAATACACCAAAATTGAAAAGAAACCTCTTACTATTTATGAAGATGAGCTTTTATTAAAAGTTGCTTCAACTCATAAATATGGATTATTTTTTTTAATTTTAAGGTATTGTGGTTTAAGAACAGAGGAAATTATACCTTTAACAACAGCTGATGTAGATTTAAAAAATAAAAGAATATTAGTAAATAAAGCTACATATTTTGAAAAAAATAGCCCTAATTTGAAAACCACTAAAAATAAAAAGTCAAGAAAAGTTCCAATTTTAGATATAATATTTACACAATTAGAAGATCATGTCAAACTATGTAAACAGAGAAAACAGTCATTGCTTTTTATAAAACAAAGTGATAATAAAATGCTAACTTTTTCATCTGTTCGATGGATGTTAGAATCGTTTTTAAATGCAATTAATAAACAATATGAAAAAGAACAAAAAGATAAAGATGATAAATTTAAATTAACAAATGAGAACAAAATATATTTTACTAATCATGAGCTTAGACATTCATATTGCACTATGCTATATTATGCAGGAATAAAAATAAAAAAAGCACAAGAATTAATGGGACATTCTTCTGCAGATATGGTTTACAATGTATATACACATTTAGATGAAGAAAGAGAAAATGTTGATGAGACTTTAAATAATTATTGCAATAAAGTTGTCAAAAAAGTTGTCAATTAATTTATATATTTAATGTAATTAGCTTATAACAATAGTTATAGGCTTTTATATATTCTGCTTAGGAGGCGACTGCTCTATCCTGCTGAGCTATAAGCACATTTTTATCTACTATACCAAATTTTTATCATTTTGTAAATCCTAAAACAGAAGAAACACAGTAAAATCTCTAAATATGAATTCAAAAATATATGTTTTACTATATTTTCTTCTTATTGACAATCTATGATATAATATAAAAATAATATGAAATTAGAAAGAGGAATAACCATGCAAAGAATATTAAGTCATATGCGAAAAGCAATAGAAGAATATCACATGATAGAAGAAGGAGACAAAATTGCTATCTGCCTTTCTGGAGGAAAAGATTCTATTTCTATGCTGAAAGCTTTTAAAAACTTACAAATATTTTATCCTAAGAAATTTGATATTATTGCTGTAAGTGTCAATCCAGGCTTTGAATTTTTTGATATAGATTTTTTAAAAAAGATATGTGATGAAGTAGATGTCCCTTTATTTGTTGAAAATAGTAATGCAAAAGAAATTGTATTTGATATAAGAAAGGAAAAAAATCCATGTTCTTTATGTGCCAATTTGCGTAGAGGTGTAATTAATTCAATTGCTATTCGAGAAGGATGTAATAAAATAGCATTAGGACATAATCAAGATGATGTATTAGAAACTTTTCTTTTAAATTTACTATACACAGGAAATATTGGAACATTCTCACCTAAAAGTTATATGGATCGTTCAAAAATCACATTAATTAGACCACTTGTCTATACACCAGAGAAAGAAATTAAACGATTTGTTAGAAAAAATCATATAGATGTTATGCCTAAGGTTTGTCCAATGGATGGAACATCAAAGAGAGAGGATATGAAAAATTTAATATATACCTTATCTAAAAATATTCCTATGATACGAGCTAACTTATTTGGGGCAATTCAAAGAAATCTAGATGATTGGAAAATTCAATAAGCTTGTTTCCAATTGTTATAGAAACAAAAATTTTTGCAAGTCAAATGCAGAATAAAAATTTATATAAAAACACAATATATAAACAAATTTTATAATTTATATATTGTGTTTTATTTATTTATGAAATGTTGTCAAAATTCTTTATTTCTATTGACAACTATTTTACAACATCTAACATTGCTTGTTTTAAATCTTCTAATTTTTTAGTAGCTTCTTCATCTGTTTTTCCTTTTATTCCCATATATAATTTTATCTTTGGCTCTGTTCCAGAAGGTCTTATACAACACCAGCTATTATCTTCTAATTCATAATATAAAACATTTGATTTTGGAAGTCCACTTTTACCTTCTTTTCCTGTCACCATATCTTTTACATAGTCTTTTTCTATATCTTTAAATGTTAAAACTTTATAATTTCCTATTTTTTCTATATCTTTATTTCTTGTATTTGTCATCATTTGTTTAATTTCTTCTGCACCTTCTGCACCTTCTCTTACAATAGATACTTGTGTTTCTTTATAATAACCATATTTTTCATAAATTGCTATCATTTGATCCCATAATGTTTTTCCTTTTGATTGATAATAACATGCTGCTTCACAAAGTGCCATGACAGCTGCAATTCCATCTTTATCTCTTGCATAATCTCCAATCAAGCAACCATAACTTTCTTCAAATCCAAATACATATTCTTTATCTTTATTTTCTTCTGCCTTTCTCATAACTGCTCCAATATTTTTAAATCCAGTTAATACTTCGATAACCTCTAATCCGTAATACTCTCCAATTGCCTTTGTTAAATTTGAAGATACAATTGTCGTTATCATCATTCCATTTTTAGGTAATATTCCTTTTTCCTTCATCTGAGATATTCTATATTCAGCAATTAATAAAGCTGACATATTTCCCGTATAGTTTTTATACTCTCCAGTTTTACTATCTTTTGCAAAAATACCTAATCTATCTGCATCTGGATCAGTTGCTAATACCACATCTGCATCCACTTTTTTGGCTAATTCTAAGGCTAATTTAAATGCTTTTGGATCTTCTGGGTTTGGATAATCCACTGTTGGGAAATTTCCATCTGGTTCTTTTTGTTCTGGTACAACATACAAATTCTCAATTCCTATTTCTTTTAATAATCTTTCTGCCACCATATTTCCTGTTCCATGTAATGGTGTATAAACGACTTTTAATTTTTTTCCTTGTTCTTTTACAATTTCTGGATTTAAAATTAAACTTTTTAGTTTTTCAATATATTGATCATCCATTTCTTTTCCTACAAAGTTTAACAATCCTTTATTTTTTGCTTCTTCCTCTGACATTTGTTTTATCTCAGAAAAGCTTTCAACAGCCCTTACTTTTGCAATAATATCTTTATCTCTTGGTGCTACAATTTGTGCTCCATCATCCCAATATACTTTATATCCATTATATTTTGGTGGATTATGACTAGCTGTTATCATAATTCCTGCTGTACATTGTAATTCTCTTATCGCAAAAGATAATTCTGGAACTGGTCTCAAACTTTCAAATAAATATGTTTTTATACCATTTGCACATAAAATCAAAGCTGTTTGCATACTAAATTCCTTAGACATTTTTCTAGAATCATAACTGATAGCTACACCTTTTTTTTCTGTTCCTTGTTCTAATATATAGTTAGCCAATCCCTGTGTTGCCTTCCCTACTGTATATTTGTTCATTCTATTTGTTCCAGCTCCAATAATTCCTCTAAGTCCTGCTGTTCCAAATTCTAATTCTTTATAAAATCTATCCTCTATTTCTTTCTCATCATCTTTTATCCCTAATAACTCCTTTTTAGTTTCTTCGTCAAATTCTAGACTTTCACACCATTTTTTATACTCTTCTAAATACTTCATAATGAACCTCCTTTTTATAAAACTTTCTTCTTTGCTATGGTATCACAAATACTTTTATAAGAAAAGTATTTTATAAAAAAATTAAAAGATAATTTATATGCATCCTATTAAAATGTTACTCATACAAATTACCTTTTTTATTTTTTCTTCATTGCTTAATCTAAATGATAAAATTTCTTATATAATTCTCTTGCAGTCTTAGGACAATCCACACCCTTTTCATCACTATTTTTTACTGGTGCAAATTCTTCTTCTCTTTTTACTCTTAAAACCGCCATATCATCTACTTCTCCAAAAGCATCAAATAAAAATGCTTCAAATTTATAGGCATTTGGTGAATCTGGTACAACTAAATTTCCATCTTTATCAATATATTTTGCTTTTTTAAATGCAACATGATATGGTAATGGTTCTGCTCCCATTCTTTCAATTGCCTCAATACTAAATAAATTACATAATATATGTGACTCACCATATAATAATTCACCATTTTCATCAGTGGCCTCTGCCATTTCATCTGTAATTTCTGAATATTCTATTACATTTGGTTTTCCATTTCTTTTACAGAATACACCTACTTTTTCATGAGGATTTGCTTTTACAACTGATTTACAAGCAACTGTTACTTTTTTATCAATCGCAATTCCCATTAAAACAGGATCTACCATTTTTACTAAACAGTTATCTACGCCTCCAATAAATACCCATTCAACGCCTAGTTCTCTCATTTTGTTTGTCATTTTTGTTTTTACTAATGATTCATAGATTCCCCCATGACCATCTGCTGCAAGTTTGATTAATCCATCTTCTCCAATTAAAATTTTTCCTTCTGTATCCATCATTGGAAGTTCACCTTGTTCAAAGAAGAAGATATTTTTATCTTTTTTATAACCAAAATATCTATGTTTTTCAAAAAATTCCACAGTATCTTTGTTATTTTCTTTACTTGTCATAATAAACCAAGGAATGATTACATCATATTTTTTTCCTTCTTCTTTTAAATTATCTGATAATAATTCAAATAAAGATTTGTGTGAATCTAATCCAATATCATATGTTCCTTTTGGTCCGCTATGTCCAAGTCTTGTTCCCTGTCCTCCAGCCATAGTAACTGCTGCTAATTTTCCTTCTTTAATTGCTTTTTTTCCAATTGCCTCATAATATTTATATTGATCATTTAATTTATATTTATCTAAATACTCAATTGGTGTAATTTTATCACTGGTATTTATTTTTTGCTCTTTTGTACTATCATATAATTTATTTACAAGTTCAAAGTCGATTTCTTTGATTTGTTTTAATAATATTTCCCTTTTCTTCTCATCTAAATCATTATAATGATTCAATAAATGCTCTTGGCCATATTTTTTTAAGATATCTTTCACTTCATCTAATTCTGTATCCATAAAATTCATCCTTTCTTAAATTTTAAAATCATCCCTATATTACACCATAATTTCATTTAAGTCAAATATTGACAGGCAATATATTTACCTGTCATTTTACGCCATATTTCTTTTTTTATTATCTTCTATATCCTAGTTGTCCCTAGGACTTTATCATATTTTTCAGCAATTTCTTCTACCTTATCTTCTATTTCAAAGAATTCATAACAATCTATAATTTTTATATTTTTATTCGCCATTACCCACTTTTCGATGTTTTTGTTTATATTTTCAATATAATTTTGTTTTCCCTTGATAAAAATAACCATATTGGTATCTTCTTTACTTCTTTTACTAATTTCTTTAAATTTTTTTAAATCATTATTTTTCCAATCTAGATTTAATATTTTATCTTTTTTTAATTCTTTTAAATTCATTTTTGATATTAATGTATTTACTGTATTTTCTAAATTATTTTCTGTTAAAATAATCACTTCTTTATTTTCATCTATACTTTTACTGATATATGGTAAACTTATCATTTCAAAATGATAATCACTTGCATAAAATGCACAATCTTTTTCTTTTGTTATTTTTTCCATTACAAAACATTCCTTTCAAATTGATATATTCATACGGAAGTCAGTTATTTATTAATTTTGTTTACTGGTAAATTTTACCATTTTATTACAAATATGTCAATCATATTTCAATGAAACTCATCGTTTTTTTTCGACAATGTATATTTTTTCTTATTTTGTTAATACTTATCTTAAGAAGATTTTAGAAAAAAAGTTTATTGGAGGTAACTTATGAAAAAATTTTTAAATTTATGGAATCATTCCAAGGTAAAAATGGTAATTATTTTAACATTTCTATTTTTTGTCTATACCACTATATGTGCAATATCTTACGCAAATACTATTTCTACAGACATATCTGATTCTGTTTTTCGTTTACATGTCATTGCCAATAGTGATTCTGATACAGATCAAAATTTAAAATATATTGTGAGAGATCATCTATTAAAATATATGAATACATTATGTGCAAATTGTACTTCTAAAGAGGAAGCCATTACCATTGCTAATCAACATATTGAAAACTTTAAAGAAATCGCTTTAGAAACAATTAAAAATGAAGGTTTTCATTATTCTGTTAATGTCAGTATCGGTAATTTTGCGTTTCCCACAAAACATTATGGAGATATTTCCCTTCCAGCAGGAGATTATGATGCTTTAAAAGTAGAAATTGGCGAAGCCAAAGGACAAAATTGGTGGTGTGTCATGTTTCCTCCTTTATGTTTTGTAGATGCTTCTTCTGGTGTTGTTCCTGAAGAATCTAAAGAGGAACTAGAAAATTCCTTAACAGATGAAGAATTTTCTATTGTATCTGATAATGAAGAAAATTTTACTTTTAAATTAAAATTCAAAATATTGGAAATTCTAAATAACACTGGTTTAATTACTGCTAAAAAATAGTTGCAATCTAAATTGGTTTATGATATATTTTATGGTGAAAGTAGAGTGTAAAATAATATACACTCTATTTTATTTTAAATTTCATAATATATAAAATTATTGGGGGTATATAAATTGGAAAAATTAGTTGTAAAAGGACCCACACCATTAAAAGGAGAAGTTACAATCAGTGGTGCAAAAAATGCAGCAGTTGCTATATTGCCAGCTACTCTTTTAATTGATGGTGTATGTACAATAGAAAATTTACCAAATATTAGTGATATAAAAATATCTTGTACAATATTAGAAAAATTAGGTGCAAAAATTACTTGGAATGATGCACATAGTATCACAATTGATACATCTAATATTACAACAACAAAAGCACCTTTAGATTTAACTAGTAAATTTAGAGCTTCTTATTACATTATTGGGGCTATGCTTAGTCGAAAAGGTGAAATTGAAGTTGGTATGCCTGGTGGTTGTAAATTAGGTGCTAGACCAATTGATCAACATATCAAAGGATTTGAATTATTAGGAGCAAATGTTACTGTAGAAAAAGGTAAAATTTATGCAAAAGCCAAAAAACTAAAAGGTTGCCCTATTTATATGGATATTGTATCAGTGGGCGCTACCATTAATGTTATGTTATCAGCCGTATTAGCTAAGGGAACAACCATTATTGACAATGCTGCTAAAGAGCCACATATTGTGGATGTTGCTAACTTTTTAAATACAATGGGTGCTGATATCAGAGGTGCAGGAACTGATGTTATAAAAATCAATGGTGTTGAAAAATTAAAAGGAAATGCAACCTATTCTGTTGTTCCTGACCAAATTGAGGCAGGTACTTTTATGCTTGCTGCAGTAGCAACAAGAGGAGATTTATTAATTAAAAATTGTATTACAAAGCATTTGGAATCCATTACTGCTAAAATCGTAGAAATCGGCGGTAATGTTGAAGATAATGGAGATAGTATTCGTGTTTGGTGTAACAAAAGACCAAACAGAGCTACCATTAAAACATTGCCATACCCTGGATTTCCTACAGATTTACAACCACAGATGGGTGTTGTCTTATCATTAGCGAATGGTACAAGCACTATCAATGAAAGTATTTGGGATTCTAGATTTCAATACACAGAAGAGTTAAACAAAATGGGCGCTAAAATCACAGCACATGGAAAAACAGCCTTTTTTGAGGGTGTTAAAAAATTAACTGGTGCACCTGTATATTCTTCTGACTTAAGAGCTGGCGCTGCCTTAGTTATCGCAGGTACTGCTGCCGAAGGTGTCACAGAAATTTATAACTTAGAACACATTGACAGAGGATATGAAAATATAGAAGAAAAATTTAGAAAAATAGGTGCCAATATCGAAAGAGTAAATGAAGAAGAAAATTAAATTTTCTTATATAATAAACAAAGGAAAGAGATTGAAGAAATTATGCTAAATTTTTGTAGTTTATATAGTGGAAGCAGTGGAAATAGCTTATTTGTTGAAACAGACAATACAAAATTATTAATTGATGCAGGTGTTAGTAGTAAAAAGATAGAAAAAGCTTTGAGCGATTTAAATGTCGATCCTAATACCTTAGATGGTATTTTAGTTACTCATGAACATTCTGACCATGTACAAGGATTAGGAACTTTTTCTAAAAAATTTGATTTACCTGTATTTGTCAATCAAGAAACATTAGATGCTATGCCTAAACAAAGAGATAAAATTGCTGATAAAAATATTAAAAAATTTAAAGTTGCAGAAAAATTTTCAATAGGGGATTTGGATATTAATCCATTTTCAATCCCTCATGATGCTGCAAACCCTTGTGGTTTTACAATTTTTAATGATGATAAGAAAATTAGTATTGCAACAGACATTGGACATATGACAAATGATATCTTAAAAAATTTAGAAGAAAGTTTATTTGTTATGTTAGAATCCAATTATGATCCAGAAGTATTAAAGTGTTCTTCTTACCCATTTTCATTAAAATCAAGAATTGCTGGACCATCTCGGACATCTTTCAAATGAAATGGCAGGAAAAACGATTTCTTTTCTATTGAAGTCTGGTCTAAAAAATGCAATGCTTGGACATTTAAGTAAAGAAAGCAATTTCCCTGAACTTGCCTATAAAACAGTTATTGATGAAATCATCGCAAATAATTATGATGAAAATTCTCTAATGTTATCTGTTGCAGGTAGGGATACACATAGTAAATTAGTTACAATTTAAAATATTTAGGACTTTTTAAAGGTCCTTTTTATATATAAAGGAGTATGCTATGTTAAATATAAATATTGTATGTATTGGAAAAATAAAAGAAGCTTATTTAAAAGATGCTATAAATGAATATTCTAAAAGATTAAGTAAATATTGTAAATTAACAATTTTAGAATTGTCTGATGAAAAAATACCTGATAAATTAAATGAAAGTCTTTCTAATGAAATTAAAAATAAAGAATCTAATGCCATATTAAATCATATCAAAAAAGATTCTTATATCATTTGTTTAGATTTAACAGGTAAAGAGCTTTCTTCTGAGGATTTTTCAAAAAATATAGAAAATCTATCTTTACAAACAAGTAGTATCACTTTTGTCATTGGAGGTTCTTTAGGTCTTTCTTCTGATTTATTAAAAAAAGCTCACCAAAAGATATGTTTTTCAAAAATGACATTTCCTCATCAATTAATTCGTGTCTTTTTATTAGAGCAAATTTTTAGAGCCTTTAAAATATCAAATGGTGAAACTTATCATAGATAAATATATATTTAATTGTAGAGGAAATAACATAGAAAAAAATATTTAAAATATAATATAGGGGCAAAGAATTTTTTAAATACTAATTATGGGGGATTTGTTATTCCCTCTACAAAATTAAAAACGTAAATTATTTTGAATTTATTTTTGATTTTAAAATTTTAAAAAATAATATTTTTACTATCACAATTCTTACGATAAAAAATATTGAAATAAATAGTAATATTTTTAATAACATTTGATTTTAATATCCTTATTGATTTAATTTCCATAATTATACAGTATATGTAAAATATTGTCAAGAAAAACTTTACGACAAAAAACGACATACTATAATACTAGTTATGATTCCAACAATATCTGCCGTTAATGCTGCTATTAAAACAAATCTTGTCTTCTTTATTTTTACACTTGAAGAATATACGGCAATTGTATATAAGGTTGTTTCTGTTGCCCCCATAATTACAGAAGCCATTATTCCTATCTGACTATCCACTCCAAAATTTTTCATAATATCTGTTGCAACTGCTATAGAGCTACTTCCTGATATTGGTCTTAGAAGTGCTAATGGCATAATTTCTGTTGGAAAATGTACAATGTTTAATAATGGCTCTATTAATTGAATTGCGATATCAATCACACCTGAGCTTCTTAATGTGCCTACTGCTAAAAAAAGCCCTATTAGAGTTGGAAAAATATTGATAACAATCTTTATCCCCTCTTTTGCTCCTTCAATAAATTTATCAAAAACCTCTTTTTTCTCTAAAAGACCATATATAACAATTATCAATATCATTAAAGGCATTGCTAAGTTTGATACAAAATTTACAAATTCTATCATAATTTCTCCCTTTTATTTGTATATTTCATGAATAATTTTGTTACACTAATTCCTGCAACTCCTGCACAAATTGTTGCTATCCATACAGGAAATATAATGGATGTTGGATTTTCAGATCCTAAAGAGCTTCTTATTGCAATAATTGTTGTAGGAATTAATTGAATGGATGCTGTATTTAATACAATTAACATAATCATAGAATTGCTTAATTCTTTTTTATTCTTGTTTTCTTTTTGTAAGCTTTCCATTGCCTTTAATCCTAGTGGTGTAGCTGCATTTCCTAATCCTAAAATATTGGCCACCATATTCATAGAAATTTCATCTTGAGCTTTTGGATTTCCTTTTATTTCTGGAAAGAGAAATTTAATGATTGGCTTTAACAATTTATTAATCACTTGTATAATGCTTGTATTTTGAGCAACATTAATAATTCCACTCCATAAGCACATGGTTCCTAACATAGTAATACTTAAATTCACTGCACTTTCTATACTCTCAAATATACTAGAATTTAAATTTTGTAAATTTCCTGAAAAAATTGCATAAGAAAATGATATTATTATGAAAATTGGCCAAACTAAGTTTAACATATTTTATCACCTAAATAATTTTATTCTAATATGAACTTTTTATTACTTTTTAATTGACCTGTCTGTCTATTTATGATATATTATCAATGTATATAGGGTTGTAAATTAACTTTTTAAGGGGGGATAAGCTATGAAATCAACAGGAATTATCAGAAAAGTGGATGAACTAGGAAGAGTTGTTATTCCTATCGAAATCAGAAATCAATTTAACATTGCTGAAAAAGATCCTATTGAAATATATGTTGATGGTTCATCAATTGTATTAAAAAAATATGAACCAAATTGTATTTTTTGTGGAAATACTGAGAACTTAATTAGTTATAATGATAAATTAATTTGTGAGGATTGTTCAAAAAAAATAAGTAAAATGAAGCCAAATAAGTAAGAGTTTTTCTCTTACTTATTTAGATTTTATGATTAATTTATTTTTTATTTATAAATTGTTGATATATCTCATTTTTATTGACGTTTCTATCTTTCGCTATCTGTTTGATGATTTCTTTTTTATTTAACCCCTTTTCTTCATAATATTCATAGTGGTCTTGTAAAGACAATTTTAATAAATCATTCTCTTCTTTTTTCTCTACGCCTCCTTCTATGATTAAAACAATCTCTCCTTTTAATTCCTTTGCTTTTTCGATTAGTATATCTATATTTTCTCTTATATATTCTTCATGAACTTTTGTTAATTCTCTTGCTAGTACAACTTTTCTATTTCCAATAATTTGTTTTAAATCTTTTAATGTGGTCTCCAACTTATGTGGTGCCTCATAAAGAATCATTGTTTTAGTTGTATTTTTGATTTCTTCTAATTTTTCTTTTCTATTTTTCTTATTTAATGGTAGAAATCCGATAAATACAAATTCTTTTGTATCCAATCCTGAACATATTAATGCATTAATCATTGCACAAGCCCCTGGAATTGGTACAATCGGAATCTCCTCTTCTATACATTTTTTAATCACTTCTTCTCCTGGATCGCAAATTCCTGGAGTTCCTGCATCAGAAACAAGTGCTATCTGTTTTCCTTGTTTTAATTCCTTGATCAATATATCTGTTTTAACATCTTCATTATGTCTATGATAACTCATTAATGGTTTTGATATTTCTAAATGATTTAATAGTTTTAAGGTATGTCTTGTATCTTCTGCTGCAATTAAATCCACCTCTT
The DNA here is from genome assembly GCA_944388795.1 of uncultured Clostridia bacterium. Classification (GTDB taxonomy): domain Bacteria; phylum Bacillota; class Clostridia; order TANB77; family CAG-508; genus CAG-269. The sequence goes on along the minus strand of CALXKD010000019.1, from coordinate 7,832 downwards.
TTAAGACACGAATAGCTCTTAATGTAATATCTTCTAAATTTCCTATTGGTGTTGCAACAATATATAATGTTCCTATTTCTTTTTGATTGATTTCTTTCATACTTTTATCCTTTCTTTTTTAATTTTATAATAGCTATAATTAATAGGACAATATCTATTATTAATGGAATTCCTATAATATATAAAGCCAATACGACATCTATAAAAAATTGTTCATACCAATGAGAAACACCAATTCCTAGCGCTGGATAAGGATATTGTATATCTCTTGTGTAGCAAGAAATTGCATCAAAAATTGCCGTTACTATGCAAATGATTAAAACTATACTAGATATGATTAAAATTATTTTCCACTTTTTCTTTTTCATAATCATCTTTTCCCTTTTATTATTTTTATTTGTATTTATTTTTTATGATAAATTTTTAAAATTTCATCTGTATAATTTCCTTTTTCATCATAAATATATAAATTGGGTTCTAATTTTAAAAATGGTTTTCCATTTTTAACTCCCTGAACTAATACTAATTTAGATACTGCATGAATATTCGAATACACAAATCGAATCTTCTTAGGCTCTATTTTGTATTTTCTCATAATAGATAACAAATCTACTAATCTTTCTGGTCTATACACAATATAGAATTCTCCTTTATCTTTTAACATGTCTTTGGAAATCTTTATAAAATCTTCTAAATTTGCTTCTATTTCATGCCTAGATATTAATCTTCTTATATCTTCATTTTGTATTCCTGTTTCCTTCTTTTTATATGGCGGGTTAGTTACAATTACATCAAAGCTATTTTTTTCAAAATAATTATTCAAATTTAGTATGTTGTCTTGTATCAATTTAAATTTATTCTCTAAATGATTTAATTGTATAGTCCTTTTTGCCATTTCATATACTTCTTCTTGAACCTCTATTCCTATGATTTCAGATAATTCTGTTTTTCCACATAATAAAGTGGCAATAATACCTGTTCCAGCTCCTAAATCTAGTACCTTTGCTCCTTTTTTTATGTTTTTGGCAAAATCTGAAAGTAATATACTGTCAATTCCAAAACAAAATCCTTCTTTATTTTGAATGATTTTTAACCCTTTATATTCTAAATCATCAATTCTTTCATTTTCCTTTAATTCTATATTTTCCTTCATCTTTATTCCTTTTCATTTATCTTATTTTGGTGATATTGTATCACATTTACATAATATTTGTAAATATTTCTTTTTATAACATATTTTAAACTATTTCATATACTAATAATATAGAAAAGAATTTTTGAGGTGATTCTATGGATAAAAGAAGCATAAAGCCTATAGAAAATAGAGGTGGAAAATGCCCACCCCCTAAAAAAAAATTTAATTTTAAATGTTGCAAAGATAATACCATTAAATCTTTACATGAAGTTGAATATTTTTTAAATCATTTTAACAGATTTATTAAGTATATTAAATTGTATAAAATATTAAGATAAATTATATGTTATTTATATGTACCAATTAATTTATGAATTATTCTCTAATGTATATATTTCGTTAAATTCCTCATTTTCTTCTCCATTAATTAAGATCTTAATAGAATTTACTTCTGTTAATTGTGTTAACGTTTTTACTAAACTATCAATCATATTTTGTTTTACACTTGTATCCTCTTTATCATAATTCAAAAACTCACTTGAAAAATCTAAATATACCATATCTTTTTCCTTATACGTTTGATTCAATTTTGTATTTTCCGGAATTAATTTTGTATATTTTTCATTTTTTGGACCTTCTATTAACATATTTACCAATTTATCATAAGGTGTATTCATAATTTCTTTTATATCCACTAATCTTGCTTCAGGAACTAATTCCTTTGTTTCTTTTTCTAAGAAATATAAGCTCACAATTGTTTGTCTATTTTGCTCTTCTGTAATCTCTTCTTCTGGGGTATATTCCTCTACAATTGTTTCTTCTTGATGTGTTTTAAAATAGTTTATAATAAAATATCCTCCTACTAATATAATAATTAATAAAACAGTAAAAATAATAACTATTTTTTTATTCATATTATTTTCATTCCTTTCTTTCTTTTTTCATTAATTTTATTTATTACCTATTTTATTATTTGTTTGTCCTTTTTAGAACAACGATAGCATAAACATTTATAATCTCTAATCTTCTCTGTTTTGTTTTTAGGCATTTTTATTATATTTTCTATCTAATCTCCTCTTAAAATTTATAAAAAAACATTTTGGAAAAAGCTCTATTTAAACATACTTAATTAAAATATATTAACATAAAAATGTCTCAAACAGAAACGTCCCCAATTGGACATCAAGCTGGATATTTTTACAACATTTTCCATTTGACAAAAGTGGCTTTTCCGTATACAATTAGGGTGGATAATAATGAAAAAATTATATACAAAAAAGGAGTTTTTGTCATGAATGAAATTTTACATGTTGGACTTGATGTTGGATCTACAACAGTCAAGATAATCGTAATGGATAATAATAAAAATACTATATATTCTGATTATCGTAGACATTTTTCAGATGCCAAAAAAACCGTTTGTGAAGTTTTAGAGGAATTATTAATGAAATATCCTTCTGCTTCATTCACAATTGCATTAACTGGTTCTGGAGCAATGTCTGCTGCAAAATTTTTAGGAGTGGATTTTATTCAAGAAGTGGTGTCTTGTAAAAGAGTCATTGAGAAATATTTTCCAAAAACAGATGTTGTTATCGAATTAGGTGGTGAAGATGCTAAAATTATCTATTTTGATAATTCTATTGAACAAAGAATGAATGGTACTTGTGCTGGTGGTACTGGTGCCTTTTTAGACCAAATGGCTTCTTTATTACATACAGATACAGCTGGATTAAATGAATTGGCAAAAGGATATCAAACCATTTATCCAATTGCTTCTCGTTGTGGTGTTTTTGCCAAAACAGATATACAACCTTTAATTAATGAGGGTGCTGCAAAAGAAGACATTGCTGCTTCTATTTTCCAAGCAGTTGTTAACCAAACGATTAGTGGATTGGCTTGTGGTAGACCAATTAGAGGAAATGTTGCCTTTTTAGGTGGACCTTTAAGTTATCTTCCAGAGCTAAGAAAACGTTTTATAGAAACACTACATTTAACAGATGATGAAATCATTATACCAGACAATGCTCATCTATTAGTTGCAAAAGGTGCTGCTTTGGATTCATTTAATACAGAAGTCATTACACCTAATGAATTGGAAAAGAAAATAGAGAATTTCAAACAATCACATGATACAACTACTGAGCCACTTGATCCTTTATTTAAAGATGAAGCTGAATATGAAGCTTTTAAGGAAAGACATAGTAAAGCAACTGTTCCTTCAAAGCCATTGGAAAATTATAAAGGTGATTGTTTCTTAGGAATTGATGCAGGTTCTACAACCACAAAACTTGTATTAATTGATAAAGATGGTAATTTATTATATTCTCTATATGGTAGTAATGAAGGAAATCCATTACAAAGTGTTATGGATATGTTGAGAAAATTATATAAGGTCTTACCTGAAAAAGCGGTTTTGAGATATAGTGGTGTTACAGGTTATGGAGAAAAATTAATTCAAACAGCTTTAAATGTTGATTTAAATGAAATTGAAACAATTGCCCATTATACAGCTGCCAAAACATTTGAACCAGATGTAACCAGTATTGTGGATATTGGTGGACAAGATATGAAATATATTAGAATTAAAAATGGTTCTATTGATAATATCATGTTAAATGAAGCTTGTTCTTCTGGATGTGGTTCTTTTATAGAAACATTTGCAAAAAGTTTGAATTTAGAAATATCTGAATTTGTTAAAGAAGCACTAAAATCAAGAAGACCTGTTGATTTAGGTTCAAGATGTACCGTATTTATGAATTCAAAAATTAAACAAGCACAAAAAGAAGGCTATTCTGTTGGAGATATTTCTAGTGGATTATCATATTCTGTTATCAAAAATGCTATTCAAAAGGTTATGAAAGTTAGAGATGTTGAAACATTAGGAAAACATATTGTTGTTCAAGGTGGTACTTTCTATAATGATGCTGTCCTTAGAGCTTTTGAACTAATTGTTGGTAAAAATGTTGTAAGACCAAATATCTCTGGATTAATGGGAGCTTACGGAATGGCTTTACTTTCAAAAGAACAATATGAAGCCAATTTAGATATGGAATATACATCTACTATTTTGAAAGAAGATGAATTAGATAATTTAAAAATAAAAATTACACATACACATTGTAATAACTGTGAAAACCATTGTAAATTAACCATTAATAAGTTTAGTAATGGACAAATTCATGTAACTGGTAACCGTTGCGAAAAAGGTGCAGGTGTTGTTACAAAATCTAAAAACTTACCAAACTTAGTACAGTACAAATATGAAAGGATTTTTGATTATACACCATTAGAAGAGCAATATGCAACAAGAGGAACTATCGGAATCCCTAGAGTTTTAAATATGTATGAGGATTATCCATTCTGGTTTACGTTCCTTACAAGTTTAGGTTTTAGAGTCATTATCTCTGAAAAGAGTACTAGAAAAACCTATGAAAAAGGTATGGAATCTATGCCTTCGGAATCAGTATGCTATCCAGCAAAACTTTCACATGGACATATTGAAAGTTTATTAGAGCAAGGAATTAAAACAATCTTTTATCCTTGTATGCCATATTCTAGAAAAGAATATGAAAAAGCAGATAACCACTATAACTGTCCGATTGTTATTTCTTATTCTGAGGTATTAAAAAATAATGTAGAAGGATTAAAAGATCCTACCGTAAAATTCTTAAATCCATTCTTACCTTTTGATAAGAAAAATTTGGTAAAAAGAATGCTAGAATTGGATGAATTTAAACAATATAACTTTACAAAAGAAGAATTAAACGAGGCAGCTGAAAAAGCAGAACAAGAATATCAAAAATGTAAAGAGGACATTCGTAGAAAAGGTGCTGAAACGGTAAAATACATAGAAGAAAATCATTTAAAAGGTATTGTCTTAGCTGGTCGTCCATATCATGTTGATCCAGAAATTAATCATGGTATTGATACATTAATTACTTCATTAGGATTATGTGTCTTAACAGAAGATAGTATTTCTAATCAAACAGAAGTAAAAAGACCAATTCGTGTTGTTGACCAATGGGTATATCATGCTAGACTTTATGCCGCAGCTGATTTTGTTGGAAAACATGACTCACTAGAATTAGTCCAATTAAATTCTTTTGGTTGTGGTGTTGATGCCGTTACAACAGACCAAGTTGAAGAAATCTTATCTAGTTATGATAAAACGTATACTTTAATAAAAATAGATGAAGTAAATAACTTAGGAGCTGTTAGAATTCGTATCCGTTCATTACTTGCTAGTATGAATAAACGTGAAAAAGAAAAAAGAGAAAATACCGCTACTGGTGATTATGAACAACATAAAAAAATCTTTACAAAAGATATGAAAAAAGATTATACCATTTTAGTACCACAAATGGCACCAATTCATTTTGAATTATTAGAAGCTGCCGTACAATCTAGTGGATATAAAGTGGAATTATTAAGAGAATGTACGCAAAAAACTGTAGAAACTGGATTAAAATATGTGAATAATGATGCTTGTTATCCATCTATCTTAGTGACTGGACAGATGATTGAAGCTCTTCAATCTGGTAAATATGACTTAAATAGAACTGCTTTAATTATGTCTCAAACAGGTGGAGGATGTAGAGCAACCAATTATATAGGATTTATTAGAAAAGCTCTTAAAGACGCAGGATTTGAAAATATACCAGTTATTTCATTTAATATTGTTGGTATGGAAAAAATGCCTGGATTTAAAATAACAGTACCATTAATTGAACGTTTATTAAAAACAGTATTATATGGTGATTTATTACAAAAAATGTTAACGAAAAATAGAGCTTATGAAAAAAATAAAGGTGAAACACAAAAACTATTTGATGAATGGATGGAAAAATGTAAAAAATTACTTCAAAAATCATCAAATAAGGAATTTAAACAAAGTATCTATGATATTGTCAACGACTTTGAAAAAATAGAATTAGACACCTCTATTGAAAAACCTAGAGTTGGTATTGTTGGAGAAGTCCTAATTAAATATCATCCATTTGGAAATAATCATGTTGCTGATTTATTAGAAAAAGAAGGTGCTGAAGTTATTTTACCTGACTTTATGGGATTTGTTAAATTTATGGCTACACATAAAATTACTTTTAACAGATTATTAAATACAAATAAAACATCTTCAAAAATTATGAAGGCTGCTATCAAATTGATTGATATATTAGAAAAAGATATGAAAATTGCTTTGGCAAATTCTAAAAAAGGCTATTTACCACCTTGTGATATTTGGCATCTAGAAGATAAAGTAAAAGATGTATTATCTATCGGAAATCAAACTGGTGAAGGCTGGTTCTTAACAGCTGAAATGATTGAATATATTGAGCATGATATCCCAAATATTATTTGTGTTCAACCATTTGCTTGTTTACCAAACCATGTTGTTGGTAAAGGTGTTATTAAAACCATTAGAGAAAAATATCCAGATGCAAATATTTCACCAGTAGATTATGATCCAGGTGCTAGTGAAACAAACCAAGCAAACAGAATTAAATTATTAATGACGGTTGCTAAAGATAATCTAAAAACAAAACAAGCTAGGAAAGAAGCTATTGAGAAAGAAAATGAAACTGAAAAATCCGTATCACATAAAGAATCAAGTAACGAAACTGAAAAAACTACTAACTAATAGAGGAAGTTATAGCTTCCTCTATTTTTTATTTTCAACTAGCTTCTTTATATTATGTATATGTTTCTTTGCTGTTTCATATCCAATCCCATATAATTCTTCTATTTTATCCATATCTAACAATCCTATTTTTTCCGTATGTATTTCTAATAAATAATCTGTTCCATCCCATTCATAATTTGATAATTCATTGCTTAATAAACCAATTGACCTTGCTGCAACATCAATAATATTCATACAACATTCTTTGTCAAATATTTCTTTAAATACCACACTAATGACTTTATCTGTTCCTATCTCTTTTAATTCTTTCCATGGTGTATTTTCTCGAATTCCTCCATCTATTAAACTTGTATTGTTAAATTCACAAGGTGAAAAGACCACTGGATAACTACAACTTGCTCTCACCGCTTTTCCAATATTTATATGATTTATAAATATGGTATTTGATAAATATCTCTTTTTATTCTTATAAGAAGTAAAACAAGTAACCTTTCCATTATACATATTCACTGATGGAATAACTAACGGAAAGTGAAGCTGTGAAATATCTTGAATATTTTTTTCTTTTGCTATATCATTGATTAATTTTTCAATCTCTTTTCCACTATTTAGTCCATCAATGATGATTTTTTGCTTAAAAATTAATCCATAAATTAATTTTATAATATTCCAAAAATCAATATATTTTATTTTTTTGCAATATTTTTTAAATAGTGTATAAATTTCATCAGCGCAAAATCCCATAGCATATAAGCTTGCTACAATACTTCCTGATGAGGTTCCTGCTATACAATCTATTTTTATATTTTCCTCCTCTAATGCTTTTATAACGCCAATATGTGCTGCTCCCTTTACACCTCCGCCAGATAAACTTAACCCTAAATTCATTCTATCACCTAATATATTTTATGAAAATATTTCAAAATGGTGATTTTTATTTTATTTTCCAATTTTTCACTCTAAAAAATTTTCAGTTTGTATGTCAATCATTTTTGAAAATGTCTCAAAATTTTTTAAACATTAGCACTAATTTTTAATAGAATTAGTGCTAAAATT
>CALXKD010000018.1 GCA_944388795.1 uncultured Clostridia bacterium | reverse complement strand
ACAGAATTCCATTTTTTAATTATGTATTCATTCATTTCATAAGTATTTTTAAATGGTCTATTACAATATTTAATTATATTTGCATGATTAAAATGTGTATCAGCTATAAAATATATCATAACTTCTCTCCTAAACTTTTTATATATTTTAATACACTCATTATTGCATCATCTACCGTTATGTCTAACCAATTATTTTTAGGATTGCTTAAATGATTACGATAAGCATTCGAGTTAAATGTCATTTGTAGCCTATTAACAACATCTTTAATATTATTTTCTCTCATTGTCTCATCTTTAAAAATAAGTATATTAAAACAATTCATTAATTTTTCTTTGTCTAACTCTGTTTTATTTATTAAATAATAAAAATCAAATAAATCTTTATATCTTGTTGATCTAAACCCGAGTTTTAGTAAAGATTTAATTTTTTCCACAAAGATTTGCTCTTTCGAATTAATTAACAAGTTCGCATTTTGATTTATGATACTTAAGTCAAAACAATATTCATCTTGCTTAATATCTAATAGTTTATGTACTCCTATATCTAACTTTGTTTTTAATTTATTTCCATACTTATCAAATAATTCAATATTAACCCTTTTACCATCATAGTCTTGATGATGCAATTCCTTTATTTCTCCATCTATTTCAATTTTTATTCCATCATCTACATTACTTAACTCTTCTATAAACCTTATTATTGAATTGTCTTCTAAAGAATATTTAATAAAATCTAAATCCATATCTCGAGTTGCTCTACGCATGTCTTTCGAAATACTATGCATTACTACTCCGACCTTTGATAGTTATATTTTTTGAAAATCTTGAATTTGCAATTTTCAAAAGAATAATATCTTGACATACCTTACTTTCTGCATCTATTATTCCATACCCATTCTTTAAATAACTTGTTACTAATTCTTCTATGTTCATTAAAATTAAAACACCTCTCTTAATAATGCATTAGATAAATTAACTTCATTTTTATATAAAGCCAGATATTTCTCAATTTTATACATATCTAATTTATCACTAGATTCTCTATAACTTGATATCAATTCTTTATAATAATCAAATGAAATTTGATTTCTTTTTCTAATTAATTCTACTAATAATCTTTCTTTATCATATATATTTACATATTCATCCTCTATCTTTTCTGTAACTTTGCCTTCATTTAATATTTTACCATCAACAAATAATTGAACTATATTTTCGCTTTCTATTTTTCTTGCATGACTATCTGTTGCCAAATATACTTTTTGAGGTATAACATCAGTTAATTCATAGAAATAAAAAGCTGAATCCATTGTTATTATTGCCTTTGGATATTTTTTTGAATATAAAACTAATGGATTTACATATTCTTTATTCGAATATAATCCTTTTTCCAATTTATATACTTCTCTCTTTTCAATAGCTTTTTTTATATTATAGTCTGTATTATATTTATTTTTTAATTCTTTATATGTATAAATCATAATTATTTCCCCCAATAATATTTTAAACTAATTGTAGGATAAAGTCAATTTTTTTCCGACAATTAGTTTAATTTTTTTATAAATTATATCATTTATTATAAACTTTTATTTAGTTTTAATTCATTGATATTAAACTTTTAAAATATATTTTTGTTTTAGACAACAATTATATTCTTCTAAATTTTAAACTTTAACAATATACAATTTATATTTGTATAGTTTTGTTGATATTTAAAAAAAATTTAAACCATAATCTTTTTATAAATATTATAAAGATTATGGTTTACTTTTTTTCTATATTAATCATTTTAATTATTGTTCTTTATGGTTCTTTATTGAACGAATTGTGCCAAAATTGTGCCAAAAGCATTTATTCGTTTTTTGAAACCGTTGAGGCTGTAAGGAAAGAATTTTCAATATTGTGCCATTTACTGTGTCCTGACATGACTAATTCCTCCTTCTTATTTTTATTCGTACTTAAGTTTTTTATACTTTAGAATATATAAACATCTTCTTTATTTATGTAAAATAAATAATTGTGGTGTAACAACTTTCCTTTTCTGGAAATACCACCACAACTATTTTAGCACACTTTTTCTATTTTGTGTAGTACTTTTTACAATTTGTATGTTGTTATTGAACTAATTTATGCTGTTCTTCGTTCCATGCAGGAGTACAAGTCATAGAAACAATGCAATATGCTGAATCCCAATAATATTTTTCGTTTGAATTTATAAAAATAGAATCTCCTTTTCCAAATTCAATGCAATTATTTTCAAAATATAATTTTCCATTTCCATCCAGTACATAAATTAATTCTTTACTAATTGTATTAACGCAAAATCCATTTTCTGGGTATCTACCAGTTATAGTTGCTATTCCTAAATCCATATCCTTATCGTTAAATGAATATTCTATTGTTTCACATTTATTACTATTAGCACCTTTAACTGCATTACTCTTTTTTATGAATTGCATTTAATCATCTTCCTTTCAAATTTCACATTATCAATTTATCCCTTATTCATTTCCTGAATTTAATGCATTTTTAGCTGATTTATTTAACATCTTTTTTGCAAGTGCACAAATGATTGGGTTTGTTGCTGATACTGCTTCTAGATTTTTCTTCTTTCCTAAAACTTTTAAACATGTATCTGTATAGTCAACTACCATATCTAATCCAGATACAAATGATGCCATATCAGAATTTAAAAATACCATTGGATATGCCATCTCTTCTGATGTTGCAAGTCTTCCAGCTAATCCTGCTTGTGCGATTAAACCTTCTTCACTTCCTACCATATCTTGAAATTCTTGTTTCATTCCCGTATCTGTTGATGCTGGTAATACATTGTTCATTCTAATTCCCATTTTTGCAAATTCTACTGATTGTTCACATATAAATTGAGATAAACATCTTTTTGAATACATATATGCAAATGTTGCAGGCGCAGACGAAGCCAATTTTTTTGTTACTTCTTGAACTTCTTCCCAAGTTTTGCTATGTACCACTTTGTTTTGTTCTCTTTTGAATTTTTTCCATTCTAATCCTGCTGTCGAAGTGCAAAAAACAATACTAGAACCTTTACTCATTCTATTTTTCAAATAATTTAAAGTGATATACATATTTGCTGTATAGTTACAATCAAAGGTTGTTCTATAATCTGTTTTTGAACCAGAAAGTCCAGCAACCCCAAAAAATGAATCAATATGTTCTGGAAGCTTCTTGAATACTTCATCTATTTCTTTTTTATTCGCTAAATTACATTGCATAAATTCTGTAATTCCTTCTACTTTGCATTCATTCATATCAATTGCATAAACTTTTGCACCTAAATCTACAAGCATTCTAGCTGTTGCTTCTCCCATTCCACTAGATGCTCCTGTTACAACACAAACTTTATCTTGATATCCAAAATAATCTTTCATCATAAATCCCTCTTCTTTCGTTTATTTTTTTATATTTTCATATTTTTATCTAGCAAATCTTATTTTTCTTTTTGCTACTTTTTATTATTATTCAAAAAAATACTGTTGTCAATAATTTTATTTACTTTTTATATCCAAATTTCCCATCGATTCTAAATTATTTATTTAAAACTTTTTTATTGTATCATCTTATGTATCTAATATTCCTCTTTAAATAATTCATTTAAATATGTTTTAAGATATATAATTTTTTCTTTCACTTTTACTTTATTGACATTCTTCCCATTGATAAGTAGTATTCCTTTTAAAACATCATATTCTAAGCATAATGTATCTTCAATTTCAACTATTCCTTCTTCTAGAGTTATGTCTGGAACATCAAAAAATAAAGCAAATTCATTTCCAATGTTAGCTTCCTCTACATTGTAAAAATAGCCACAATATTGGCATAAATGTTTTGCATGTGGTGTATATGCAAATACACCATCATCTGTATGTGGCTTTCCACAATAAGAGCAATAAGATGATATTAATTTGATACAATTTAATTTTGAAATCATAAGTCCACCAATATCTTTGAAATCTAATATACTATCCTCTATTTCTAAAGCATGATTTTCTTCCTTTTGATTTAAATATATAATTGGTTTTATTTCTTTTAAAACATTTTTATACACTACTTTTATACTATCTACATTTTGAGGTTCTATCTTTATTTTGTTATCATATATTTCTTTATACCCACATAAACATGTTTCTAATTTGTTTCCTTCTTCGTCTGATGCTATATCTTTATGGGTTAAACACCAATATCTATCTAAGCCCTTTTCATCTTTTCCACAATATTTAATACAACATGTATTCACCATCATCCCCCATCTCTTTTTATTATTTTACAATTTTTTTGTTGTATAGTCCATTACTTTCCCATTTTCCACTTTTAAAATTTTATCTACATTTTGTATGGTTGCTAATCTGTGTGCAATGATAATTACTGTACTTGTTTTGGAAATTTTATCAATAATACTTTGAATCATCTTTTCTGTCCTTAAATCAATATTAGAGGTAGGTTCATCAAAAATGTAAATATTAGCCTTATGAATAATTGCTCTGATAAAAGCAATAATTTGTAACTCACCTTTTGACAGTTTATTAACAGTTACCATCTCATCTAAGCCATTTTCTAATCTATCTAATAATGGCATTGCCCCAATATCCTCCATAATTTTCAAGATTTCTTCATCTGGAATATCTTGTTTTTCTAATAAAATATTTCTTCTTATCGTATCTTTAAATACATATGCCGTTTGTGAGATATAGGTAATATTATTTCTAATAGATTCTATGGATATATCCTTCATATTATGTCCATCTAGAATAACTTCTCCACTTTTTATGGGATATAACCTCATTAAAATATTCGTAATTGTTGTTTTTCCTGCTCCTGTTTTTCCTATAAATGCTACTTTCTCTCCTTTACGAATATTAAAGGAAACCTCTTGTAATATTTCCTTTCTACCATAAGAAAATGTAACATTTTTGAATTCTATATTGCCTTCTAATTTTTGAATTTCTTGTCCTTTTTGAATATCCTCTTTTTCTTTTACCAATAATACGGTATTAATTCTTTCCAATGAAACTTGTGCTGTTTGTATTTCTTCTAATTGGTCAAAAATTTCTTTTAGCGGTGTAAAGGCCTGCTTGATATAGTATAAGAAAATATATACTGTTCCTAAGGATATAGCAGTTTCTATATTTAAAACATAATAGATGACTGCATAAATGCCCACTGCTTCTAAAAATACACTTGCTGGCCATAAAAATGAATTATAATTAATATATCTATATCTTTCCTTTAGTTCTTCTTTTAGTAATGTATTCACTTTATGAATATTTTTCTTTTCCAATGAGAAAAATCTTGTTAATTTACTTTTATTATAGTTTTCTGAATATTGTTGATTTTCCAAATCTCTTTTTATCGTAATTTTTTTCGTTAGTCCTTGTAGTTTTCTCACAAGAAAAAAAGAATATATAGCTATCAATAAAATACTCGCAATACCGATTATAGATAATTTGATATCTATAATCATCATGGCAATCATAATAAATAAAATATATAAAACATCATTTAAAATAATCGGAATATTATCTGAAAATAATGTTTTTGTATTTTCAGCATCTACAGTCAATCTGGTATATAAATCAGAAGATTGAAATTTTGTAAATGTTTTCATATTCATAACAATAAGTTTATCAAAAATTTTGTTTCTTAAATCTTCTAACATATCATTAGATAATTTATTGGTTGTTTTATCCTTTACATATTGTATAACAATAATGGCTATTCTTAATAAGACATAGCATATTAAAATAGAAATGACAGAAGATATTACCATATTTTTAGCAAACTCGTCAATTATCACTTTTAATAAATATGGTGCCAATATATTGAAAATATTTGCAATAATCACTACTACCACTACAAAAAAGATGGTTTTTCTATATTTTTTTACAACATCAATCAATTCTCTCACCTGCCATTTCATACTCATACATTTCTTTATATAATGGATTTCTATTGATGAGCTCTTCATGTGTTCCTTGGTCTACAAATTCACCATTTACCATTAAATAAATTTTATCTAAATGCATCACATCTGTTACTTTATTCGCAATGATGATAATTGTTTTATTTTTCATCTCTATGACATTTGTTAAAATTTCCTTTTCTGTTTTGGTATCTAATGCTGAAAATACATCATCTAAAATAATGAAATCTCTATCTGTAATCATGTTTCTAGCAATGGTTATTCTTTGTTTTTGTCCTCCTGATAATTTAACACCCTTTTCTCCAACCATTTCTTCAAATTCATGCTCCATTTTAAAAATATCCTCTAAAATACAAGCATTATTGGTTGCATTAATAATCTCTTTTCCCTCATAATCATTTTCTAGTGTAATATTATTTTTTATCGTATCATTTAATAATACATCTTTTTGCATAATATAGCTTATATTATTAAATAAACTATATTTATTAATTCTTGAAATATCAATATTATTAATAAAGACTTGATTTTCTTTTATATCATAAAGACCTGTAATAATATTCATAAGAGTTGTTTTTCCACTTCCAAATAACCCTATAATGCCAACCTTTTCATTTTTTTGTATTTCAAAATGTATGTTTTTTAATGTATACTTTTTATTTACTGGATATTTATAATTCAAATTTTTAACTTCTACTTTGTCAATTTCTTTGATACTTATCTTATTTTCTTTTTCATAATTTTTTTGTAGCATAATATTATCAATTCTATTGACTGCTTGCTTAAAATAGATAATACCATTTGTGATATTTTTGATTCTTTTTACATTACTAAATATTCTAGCAATCAATGTCACAAAAACAGTTAAATCTCCTACTGTTATGCCACCTTTATATACTAAAAACACACCATAAGCTAATATACAAATATAGGTTAGTCCTTCTGATAGATTAATTACATTATTAATACTAACATCCATCTTTCCGACTGTATAATCTTTTTGCTTCATTTCTTCATTTTCTTCATTGAAGATTTCTTTTTGGTTTTGTTGATTATTATATAATTTAATTAAAGTAAAATTACTCGTATTATCTTCGATGACATTTGACATTTTCACATATTCTTTTCTTGCCTCTTCTACCAAGTCTTTTTTCTTTTGATACAATTTATATATAGCTATATTGGTTGCACATATAATACTTACTAATATAAAAATAAAACCTATATTGAATTTTCCAAATGAAAAAGCTACTATTAATACAATCGAAAATAATATATTTCCAAAATCTTGAAAGAAATTTCCTAAAAATCTTCTTATCATCAAGATTTCTTTTGTTAAGTATGCTAAAAAGTCTCCTTTTTCTGTTTTTTCATAATATTCTTCCTTTACATATTGTAGTTTTTCATAGACTTTTTTTCTTAGTACTGTATCTGATTTTCTAGCCACTCGAAAATAGAAAATTCTTTTAATCGTGTTGGGAATAAAAATAATAAAAGAATACAATAGTAACTTATATACTTCTTGCATAATCATCTCTTTTGAAATATTTCATTGTAAAATGAAATCTAAAATGTTTCCTGTGATCTGTGCGATTAAAAATTCCACATATAATGTCAATGCTTGAAATAGCATTCCAATAATATATAATGGTACTGTTTTCTTTAGTTCTTTTTCTACTAGTTCACAATGTTTTTTCATATATCCCCCTTTTTCTTATGTTATCTCTCCCAATCTTCATCCTTTTCTATAGATTTAGGTGACTCTATTATTTCTCCTTCTGTATCTGTAATTGGAATTGTATAAATTCCTAAATTATTTAACATATTTTTAATTGTTTTTGCTACTTTTTCTCTATCAAATCTGCTCTCCATTCCGACTGTAATTGCAACAAATCTAGAAATATCGATAAAATCCTTAACTTGCCTTTCTCCTGGTAAATGTTTATATTCTCCTTTTCTTAACATATCCTCCTCTAATTCTAATGCAATCCCTATTTTGTGTCTTACATATCGATAAAATGCTGCATCTGGGTCTAAAGTAGAAAATTGTGAAAATTCACTTTTCTCAAAATGCTGCACACATACTGAAATATAGTCTTCTCCATTATACACAGGATCTTTTTGATTATATATAATTCCTTTTTCTCTTAAAATTCTTCTTGAATAAATTCCTCTCAATTTTATAATAGCCTTTAACTCTTCTAATCCCTCTTTAACCACTTTATCTTCTTCCCAAAATGGTATACCACCTGCTAATCCATGAAAATACTTATTTTCCAAATTCATTTTCATATGATATGTATCCTCTCTTTATTCCTATATTTATTTTAAAAATTCTCCTGTTATCATTACCTTTTCATTATCAATAACTGTGTTACATCCAATCGGTAAAATACAATTGGTTATTTCATGTCCAAAATCATTACATTTTATAATTGGATAATCATATTCCTTTGTATATTCTAATAATATGTCCTCCATTTGTGGATAGATATCTCCGTTCTTTTGTAAATCATAATTATATCCTACTACAATCCCTTTTACCTTATCAAAAATACCACATTGTTTTAAATGTGCAAATCTTCTTTGACATTCATTTGGAGAACTTCTTAAACTTTCAATAAACAAAATTTTATCTTGCATGTCTGGCAAATATTTAGTTCCTATTAGATACATCATACACCCTAAGTTTGTTCCTATTAAATCTCCTTCTGCCTTTCCACTTCTAATAACTTTTTTATTTTCTTTATAAAATCTATATAATTGTTTATTTATTAATACATTTTCAAATTCTTTAAATCTTTCTTCTGCTTCTTCTGTACCAAATCCGCAAAAACAATACCCATGAAAAGTTACTAAACCTGTCATTTTATATATAGTCTGTAACAACACAGTTACATCACTATATCCCATTAGGATTTTGGGATTTTGTTTAATAACATTATAATCTAATAAATCAATAAATGTATTACAAGTTTGTCCACCTTCTAAACAAATAATGGCTTTTACTTCTTTATCCATA
Source organism: uncultured Clostridia bacterium (assembly GCA_944388795.1). Lineage (GTDB taxonomy): Bacteria > Bacillota > Clostridia > TANB77 > CAG-508 > CAG-269. The sequence continues at coordinate 26,454 of CALXKD010000018.1, read as the reverse complement.
AACATATTCATAAAATCTTCTGCTTTTTGTTCTTTTGTTCCAGCAGATCCATAATAATCTTCAAGTATATATTTTCCTCTTTTTACTTTAAATCCTTTATCTATTAAAAATTGCTCTGCTTGATAAAACTGATTTAATCTTTCTTTTCTATTAGAAATACTATTAGATACCCCCACAACGCCTATGGTATCTCCATAATTTAATTTATTTGCTAACATAGTTTTTCTTCCTTCACTTTATATCTATAAAATTTAATTTTTCTATTACATCTTTTCCTATAATTTCATTTGCTAATTCGACAAGCTCTTTAAATAACACTACTTCCCCTTTATGATGTGCATCAATTCCATATAAGACATGTATATCATATTCTGATGCAATTTTCCAAAAATCCTTACATGGATATACTACCTTTTGTAATTTCTTTTTTTGTTCTTCTATTGGGTTATGATTTAAAACACCTTTTTCATAATAAGTATATTTAAATATGTTATTTAAATTAATTTCTAAAGGCACACCATATTTTTCTGCTGCTTTGCAAATAAGATGGGCAACCTTTGCTTCTATCTCTCCAAATGTTTTTCTTTTTAACATACAAAAGTCTGGATGTGCAATGATATCTGGAAGCTTCAACTTCATTGCTTGTTCAATATATTCAGCATATCTTAATAATTCTTTATCTGAAAAATCATGTTTTCCAAATATAATTAATTGTTTATTATCATCATAAATAAAATGTTGTCCCAAAATCAATTTGTCTGTTTCTTCCTTTAATTCTTTTAAATTCTCTTCTTCTCCTGGTAAGTATTCTATTTCATAGCCACTTTGAATTTCAATTTGTCCAGCATATTTTTCTTTTAAAGCTTGTATATTTTCTAAATATTCTTTTCTTTTACTATACTTCATTCTCATATTATTTCTTTTGTCAATTTCATTCTTTTCTGGACAATGGTCTGTAAAAGCCATTCTTTTAAATTCCATTTTTATATAATCTTTTACATAATCCTCATCTGTCATATCTAAATCCGCATGGCCGCATCTATAGGTGTGAGAATGATAATTAAAAGTTTGCATTATTTTCCCTCCTTATCTCTCATCTACTCCCAATTTATTATACTATATTTTTCATTTTTTTCTAATACCTCAATTTGTTTTTTTATTTCTTCTATATCCTCATCATTAAATGGTTCAAATGTATCATAAAATCCTGTATCCTTATATGGAAACATTAAAGCCTGTCCGAAAGGTTGTGTTTTAGCATTTCTCGTTCTTCCATACAAATGTATATGAAAAACTGGTTTTGTGCCTTCTACATATGCCCAATTTCCATTTTCTTGATAATTCATTCTTTCTATATGGATTCCTCTATTTTTCATTCCTTTTATCACTGCTTCACTAACTAGCATCGTTAACCTCATCACTTCTATGGCTTCTTTGGGGCTTAAATCTAATCTACTCGCAAAATATTTTTCCTTTGATCTTATCCAAATATGCCCTCCATCTTCTCGTGGGATATGTGGTACTTTTGGTACACATACAATAAATGTTTCTGTTTCATATATTATGATATCATTCATATTTTACTTCTCCTTATCCTTAATCTTTAATATAACTGGTTTACCTTTATTTTATCTTCTTTCAATATCTTTTATATTTTCTCTCCTAAATTTCATACATCTTTATTTCACAGTTTTTCTGTCCACCTGCTTTTAACAACATTCCATCTTCTGGTATTTTTTGAAAATAGAATTGTATTGTAATCGCCACCGCTCCATGTGTTACTAATAATATGTTTTTATCTTTATAGGTTTCTTTAATTTCATCTAAAAATCCATGTACTCTCTTAAATAATTCTGGTAAGGTTTCCAATCCTTCAACATATTTTGTAGAATAATAGTTATAATATTCGTCACAAGAATATTCATCAAGAGAAGTTAAGGTAAGTTTTCCACCATCTCTTTCTATTAATCTCTCATCATATATAACAGGTACATGATTTACATTTATTAATTCCATGGTATGTCTTGTTCTTTTCATTGGAGAACAAATAATTAAATCTATATCTAATGTTTTTACGATTTCACTGGCCTGTTTAGCTTGTTCTATTCCTCTTTCATTGATATCCTCATCATATCTGCAATTATACTTATTTTCTTTATTACAGTCTGTTTCTCCATGTCTAATAACATACAATTTCATAAATTACCCCTCCTTTGCTAATATTTTTTTATTTTTTATAATATCATTTTTAAATACAGCATATATTCCAACCAACAATAAAGTTAACTCTCCCAATACCATAAACCAGCTTTCATAATAGATATAATAGCTTCCATATGTTAATCCTGTTGTTATTCCTGATATTCTAACCAATGTCATATTAGATTGCCATAAGCAATATGTTCTGATAATAGAACCAATTGTTGGTAATAAAGATATCATACCATTCCATGTAAATATACAATTTACAATGATGATTCCTTCAAAGAAGAATAAAATAACAATATACAATATTTTGTTAATTTTATTTTTATTAATAAATATAAATGTTCTTATAAAATTTATAAGGCTTAGTACGGCACCAGTATATGCTGTTATGATAAAATCATAAATCGCCTCTAAAAGACAGCTTATTGACTGAACAAATAATGATTTTTTTCTTTCCTTTATACAAATACTAATAACAAGTGCTAAAACAGCTAATATACTAAATATCATTTTTTCTACCCCTATAATTATTTCAATTTTTTAAATATATCTTCATATATTTTATCTGCATCTAAATACATTGCCATATAAATTTTTCTATCGTTTTCATAAAAGTGATAACTCAAATCTTCACTAATTTCTGGACAACTGATTTCTTTTACTTCAAACCATTCTTTATTGATTAAATATGCTACAACGCTTATATCCCAAATCACTCTTCTTGTTCGTACTCCTAACACTTCATTATTATAAAATTTAGTACATAAATAATCACATAGTTCGTTTTTTCCTTTTAAATAATGTTCTAATTCAAAGATTGATGTTTTTAAATTAGAGGCTACGCCCTTACAAGGTATGATTGTCAATTTTACTTTTGATGTAAATATTTCTTTTACTGCTTGTACATCTTGTCTAAAATTAAATTCATGATTATTTTCACATATAGGGCTATTTCCTCCAAGCCAAACGATTTCAATTTTATGAACAATATCTGGCGCTTTTTTAATGGCTAATGCAACATTAGTAATTGCTCCAATTGCCATAATATATGTTTTCTCATTTTTATTGGCGATTTCAATAATTTTTTCTACAGCCTCATTTGTTTCATTATATCCATTTTCTAAATAATCTGTTGCCCCTTTAAATATCTTTCCTTCTACATTAAAATTAAGCCATTTCGCTATTTTTAATACTTCTTGATAACTTTTTTCTAGTCCTTCTTCTATACTAATACTATTATCCCAATGATATGGTGCAATTGTAATAGCTTCTATTTCAAATCTATCTTGTGATTTCATCATATAACTCACTGCAAATTGGTCATCCCATGTGTTATATGTATCTGTATCTAAAATCACGTTAATCTTTTCTGTTTTTTCCTCTTTTCTATACAATGGAACTAACTTTTCATATATTTCCTTCCAATTTTTCACTCTCTCAAATCTAGTTTCTTGTCTATTATATCTCGTAGTCATTTGTAAACATTTCACACCATAATTTTCAATATCCTCACAATGATTGCTTGAATCCTCTATCATAATATCAATGTGATTTTCTTTGCATACTTCTCCTTTTTCATGTCTGCCAGTAAGTATTAATTTATCATAATAAATCTCATATTTTTCTAACCAATCTTTTGTCATCTCCAATGGATGTATATACTCTCCATTATCTCTAGCAGATATGATATATATTTCGTTTCCATCTTGTTTTAATTGGTCAATCACTTTTTTAGCACTTTTTAATGGTTTTAAATTCCTAGCAATTCTTTGTATATTGGTATGATAAAATTCATCACTTTCTTCTTCTGACCAATCAAACATATCTATGGTTATATATATGGGATTTTCATTTATAATTCCTGTATTTCTTAATTTTTTATCATGCTTTAAATATTCCTTTAGTAATTCATCATCAAAATTGGATATACAATTATCGATATCAATTCCTATTCTCATATCATTTTTCCTCTATTTCATATGTTCTGATTTCACAATTTTTTAAATCTAGATCTTCTAATATTCCGTTTTCATTTGGTCCATCAAAATATCCGCTAATTGCTCTTGTCACTCCTCCATGAGTAACAAACAAAATGTTTTTATCTGTATATGTTTTTTTCAGTTCCTCTATTAAGCCCCACACTCTATCACATAAACTTCGTATAGTTTCCACACCTTTATATTCCTTATTTAGGCTATAATTATCTAATATCTCTGAATCTAATATTTCATCATGGATTTCTTTTCGTATTTTTCCTTCAAAATCCCCAAAACCTCTTTCCTCCAATGCCTTATCAAACACAATAGGTGCTTTTTTAGTTTCATTTATAATTTCTGCTGTTTTTCTAGCTCTTTTTAAGGGAGAAGCTACTATCATATCAATTGGATAATTCTCTAGAAGTTTCCTTGCCTCCTTGGCCTGTTCAATCCCTTCTTCATTTAATTCAATATCCGTCTTTCCTTGAATCTTTCCTTTTTTATTCCAATTGGTTTGTCCATGCCTCATAATATAAAGTTTCATATAAATTTCCTTCCTTTATTTTAATTTATTTCTTTTAATAATAGAATCACATCTAATAAAGATTCTAATTTTGCATATACAACCTGTTCTATTTCTTTCGAAGGCTCTTCTAAGTCTGGTATCATAATCGGCTTCATACCCGCTTTATATATTGATAAAACGCCATTTGCTGTATCCTCAACACCTATACATTCTTCTTCTGACAAGCCTAATCGTTCTAAACATTTTAAATAAATTTCTGGATCTGGCTTCCCTTTTGTTACCAAATCTCCTCCCATTATTATATCAAAGTAATCCAATACCTCAACTTTTTTTAAATACTTTTTTATCACTTCTAAATTCGAAGAACTTGCTACTGCCATTTTATATTCATGATTTTTCAAAAATTCTAATAATTCTAAAAGTCCTTTTTTGGTTTCTATGGGATGATTTTCAAAATATGCTTCAACATATTTTTCTCTTATCTCCAATAATTTTTGCACATCTAATCCTTCAAACTTACTACATAATATTTCTTTTAGACGTTTATTATTTGTTCCTCTTATTTGCGTTAAAGTTTCATTATCTATGTTTACATTTAAACATTTTCCTGCATATTTTAATCCTTCCTCTTTTATATGCTCTGTGTCTAGCATGGTTCCGTCCATATCAAATATCACTGCTTTTATCATGGTAATAACACTCCTTCTTTTATATTTTTTTATTTTCATATTTATTTTTATCTACTTTACTTAAAACAATACCTAATACTAGGATTATCATAGTTAGCATAATCATGACTATATTTAAAACTGCACTATCTGCTATTATTCCAACCACCAGTAAAATGACAAATCCTGTTGTTCTTCCTAAATTTAAGCAAACTTCTCTTATTGACCAAAATTCCTCTTGATTGCTTCTATTAATTTCACCACTATTGGAAATATTGTATAATCTCACAGATCTTATAATACCTATTAAATTGACAAAAATCGTAAAGTATAAATTATAGATAATTACTGTAACAGCATTTGGATAAAGCAAAAACATTCCTAATGTTATCATTGGTATAATAGATAATAAAATGATGATATTTTTATCTGATTTTTCTTTATATCTTTTTCCATACAAATAGATAACAATTAATTGTAGGATATAAGAAATAGAAGTGATAATTCCTAAATTTAAATCTGTTTGAAAAGCGTTATAAATTAAAATTGTAGCTATAGTTGCCAATGCACTATTATTCACACTAATTCCTGTTAAATATTCTGCCAACATCATTCTTTTAATATCTTTATTCTTCTTAACAACTTGTATCATTCCTTTCATATTAAATTTTTCTCCTGATTCTTCAAGTGGTTTTAATACAAAAGAAAGAATAATTTGTATCAATGAAAGTATAAGAATGATAACTGCTGTTAATATATAATTTGTAACCGTAATGATAGAGCCTAATACGATTGGTATCACAATATTGATAATAGAGGATATCATTTCTTTTTTTACTTCATATCCTGTCCTATCTTCATTTTTTATTTTATTTCCTAAAATTAAATTAAACGGCATAAAATATAATCCTGAGAAAAGGCCATACAATATAGCTAATAGCCACAAATGCTGGATAATCCTTTCCTTTAAAATAATAATCGTCAAAATATATATAAAATTGATGATAACACCTGCTCGAAAAGCCGCCATTCTAAACCTATTTTTTATAATATATCCCACCATTAAACAGGTAATTGCTAATACAATATATGAAAATGTATTATATATAGATATATCTAAAATACTTTCTAAAGATGTTTTTATGAAATATGTGGTTAAAAATGGACCTGAAAATATTTCAATAATTTTTCTTAATGCATTTATGATAATAATAATATTGGATTCTCTTTTATATTCTCTCATGTTTTCTTTCCTTTTTCTAGTTTTTTACTTAATTGATAACTAATTCCTACTTCTATTATTGCTAATACGCATAGTATACCTTCTATAACAATTAATTCAAATTTCATAAGTATTAGTGTAAATATTGCACTTAAAATGAGTGTTCCTACTTTTCTATATACTTCAATGTCTATCATCATTTCTTGTTGTTCCTCTTTATTGGCAATGGTTAATGCTATATCTTCTATATATACTTGGAATGAATCTCTAATAGCCAATATCAAGAAAAATCCTAATGACATGATAATCACTTTATATATAAATCCTATACTTAGGAAATGTCCTAAAATTAATAAGAAAAATGCCATACTTAATAATACAGATAGTAGAATACTTAATTTATCCTTTATTTTTAAATATAATTTTCCAAATACCACATTTCCTGCTAATCTGGCTAATCTTGATAAAAATACAATTGTTGTAATATAATAGGTTACCATTTCTATTGATAGAAATTCTTGAAAATCATACTGCATAAATAATTTACTATTGTTTTGTCCCATTTTTATAATGGAATAAAATACAGCATTTGATAAAATAATCAAGAAAATTGTAGAAGTTATTTTTAATTTCTTCTTTTTTACATCTTCTTGTTTTGTATCATCATTTTCTAATTTGGCTTCATAAAATAGAAAAGACATTCCTAACATAATCATATATACTAAAATAGATAAATACATTGGCAAATAATTATTCATATTAAATAATGTACCTGCTAATAATGCTGTTATAATTGTGATAATAGAATATAATATTTTGGCTTTGTTTCTTATTTTATAATAATCCTCTTGTCTATTAATTGCTATTAAATTGTTTTTTAAGACAATTCTTGACATATTCAAAAACATAAAAGCAATTTCATATAAACATCTATATATTAACATGGCTGTAAAAGAGCTTCCAAATGTTAATATTACAGAGGCAATTAGTAGCATAAATGCTCCTAATTTTAAGGATTTAATATTCCCTATTTTTTCTACCATTCTCAATATAACTTTTTGTAAGACAATACATACTGCTAAAGATACCATTGTCATGGCTGTTATTTGACTTGCACTTAAGCCTTTTACTAAAGTTAAAAATAAGGTATCAATTGGTACGAAAAAGATTAAGTCTGATGAAAATGCTGCAAACAGTGGAAATGTCTTAATACTCCTATCTATTTTCTTCATATTTTGTTTCATTTCATTCTTCCTTTTATTTTTTATCTATCTAACACTATATCGTAAACTGTACATCTGTTTCTCTATTTTCGACAATATCATCTGCAAAAAAAGCATATTTAAACCTAACCCTATTATCCCATATAATGTTTTCAATCTCACATTTTCCTAGAATGCTTAATGTTTCAAAAGTAAATGTATTCGGAATTCTTAATACCAGATTATGTGTTATATTCTTTTTTACCTTAAAAAACATATCCTTCATACTTGGTTGTGTCATTTCCAAATCTGCTACATGCTCTTTTTTGTTACTTCCTGCACTCCAATCTGGGTCTAATATGGCAACTTCTGCTTGTATGCTTTTTAAAAGAGTTTCATCTAAAACATTTCCCTGTATAAATTCTGTTTTATTTTGAACACCATATAATTGTGCATTTTTCTTTGCAGATATAATCCTTTCTGTATCCATATCAATTCCATAAACATATTCTAGTTTTTTTGCCAACTGGATAACGGTTATTCCTAATGCACAACATAATTCTACACCAGTTTTATACTTAGCTAATTTTTCAGCCAAATGTTTACTTATAACTTCTGGACAACTCATATAGATTCCATCTGCATCTCCATATATTTCTTTTGAAAATTTATTTTCATTCATTTTACGCTCGCTCCTTTATTCTAATTCTATATCTTTTTTATCATATTCTTCTGGCTTTAAGCCAACTCTTGTTCTCATATAATCTAATCCTAAAACAAATAATACTAAAAAAGCTAATCCAATAAATATGGTTGCAAATCTAATATTGGTTGCATCTAATAACATACCTGCCAAAAATACTGCAATTGCTTCTATGATATTTGTGGTAAATTCTGTGGCAAAGGAAATTCTTGACCTTGTTTTTGGGGTTGAAAAGTTCTTAGAATACCTTTCTGATAATACATAATAATTTGACATGGTAATATTTCGTACAGAAAGTAAGATTAAGATAATTGGTAATATGTTGTTTTTTCCTGTAAGTAATAAAATTCCCATTATAATCACACTTATCACAAAGGTTAAAGATAATACAGCAAATGTTTTATTTCTGAACTTTTTATGTATCTTATTTTGAAATGTTGTTGCAATCCCACCTATAAATGAGAGTATAGAAATTATCATAGAAAATACTTTGGTCTTACTTCTAGTTCTGTCAATACGTTTCCTCTATATGTTCCTGTTATGGTGATAAATGCATTGAATATCCCCATAAAAATTAGTAAAGCTCTTAATCTTTTAGAAGTCATAATATTTTTTATAGATACTTTAAAATCTTCTTTATATTCCTTTATTTTGTTCGAAACTTCATTTTCCTCTAATTGATTGATATATATATCTTGAAATCTAGTTGAAATGATGGTTGCTATAATTGTAAATACCAAACAAATAATCATTGGTATATATCCATTAATAACAAATAAATATCCTGCTGTTAGTGATGCAATTCCATCTAATATATAATACCCTGTTGCTCCTTTTCCATTGATTTTGGGATATAAGCCTTCTCCTCCTTTTGTCGCTGTTGGATCATATAATATATTTGTTGCTTGTATTCCTCTTAAGCTATATCCAAAAGCATATACAATATTAGCTATAAAAATGCCTATTATTCCTGGTAACAGAATCAATAATAAGATATATATAACCATTATGATATTTCCTATCACTAGACTTTTTTTCCTTCCTAAAAAATCTGCACATATTGCTGCTGGTAATTGCATAACAATGATAAATAATGGAAAAAACGCATCTAGTTTTAAGATTTCTCCTGCTGAAATTCCCTTTACCATTGTATAAAACAAATATTGTGTAGAATAGAAAAATAGTAAATCCCAAGAAAACATTTTATATATAGGAAATAGTTTTGCATTTTTTCTTTTGGCTTTTGTTTCTTCCTTTTTCGTTTTATATTTCGCAATTGCTTTCATTTGTTACTCCTTCTTCATATTTTTCTTTCTTTTGTAACTGATTTTTAGACATATTTTTTTCATCATACCATAAATTTTTTTAAAAATAAAGTTTCGATATAACTCTTTTATTATCTACACATATTGTGACGAAAAAATTCAATCTATATAAAAGGAGAGAGGAGGTCTTTGGCAAAATGCTCCTGACCTCCCTTCCTTAAATGAGTTTATCGCTGTCAATATTAACCCCAGTCAAATGGGGACTCAAATAGGATTTGACCTATAAATTGTTCCATCATCAAATCCCAAACATAATCACAGATCTTATCCTTAAAGATCTGGTAATCTTCTTTTGTCAAATGTAAGTTTTTCACTTTCTGTTCAAAACTTACATTTCCCTCCATGACAACTTTTTCAATCAAAGTTGTCATGATAACATTCTCTATAATCAAGAGAATTTTGTCTTCATTGTCCTCTGAATCAAAAATAGATTCAGAAACCTTGGGAAGATTGACATTTGTCTTTTTTATTCGTACATTGATGTCATGTACGATTTCATCGACAAGTCTTTTCCTTCCCATTTTTTTTAAGGCTTCTTCTGCCTTTAATTCAATTCCTGGATGCCTCTCTATTATCCGGCGTTGTGTTAGAGTCCCCCCTAACATCGTCTCTTTCTTTTTTCTCCTAATTAATCTCATTTTTTCCTCTCCTTTCTGAAAGTTTTTACTTGGTTCATATATATATATTATCATTTTTAACTATTTATGTCAATTTATCCTAATGCCACATCTAATATCATCATAATCACAAAACCAATTGCAACACCAATTGTTCCCATGTTTGAATGGTCTCCTGCTTGTGATTCTGGAATCAATTCTTCTACTACGACATAAATCATAGCTCCTGCTGCAAAAGCTAATAAATATGGTAATATTGGTACAGTGGCATTTGTTAATAATATTGTTATTATAGCCGCAATTGGTTCAACAATTCCAGATAATGTTCCATACACAAATGCTTTCAACTTAGACATACCTTGGCTTCTTAATGGCATAGATATGATAGCACCTTCTGGAAAATTTTGAATCGCTATACCAATTGCTAAACTAATTGCACCTGCTAGACTAATTCCAACATTTCCTATCATAGCTCCTGCTAATGTTACTCCCATAGCCATTCCTTCTGGAATATTATGAAGTGTTACAGCAAAAACAAGCATAGTGGATTCTTTTATTTTTGCTTTAATCCCTTCTGGTTTATCTGTATGTAAATGTAAATGTGGTATGATACTATCTAAAATCAATAAAAAACCAATTCCTAATAAAAATCCAATAACTGCTGGCAACCATGAAATTTCGTGTTGCTCTGTTGCCATTTCCATAGATGGCATTAGTAAAGACCAAATAGAAGCTGCCATCATCACACCTGCTGCAAATCCAATTAACAATTTTTCTACTGTTTTATGAATGGATTTTTTCATAAAAAATACCATTGCTGAACCTAAAAGTGTTCCTAAAAATGGTATAACCAATATCATAATCATATCTATATTCATACATTTCTCCCTTCTTCTGTATATTTATTTCATCATAGTTGTATCATATTTTTATCAATTTGTATAGTCTGGTTCTTATGTATTACTTTTATATTAGGAAATAATAGATATATCAATATTTCCTACATTTAACTAGTAATAAGAACCTGACCCGACATAGCAATCAAAGATTGCAGTCGGGTACCCCAGAACCTTGTTGTCTAAGACAATAAAAAATGTACATAAAATCAAATATTCTATGTACATTTATCATAACCTTTTTATTTTATATTATCCTTCTTTATTGTTTAGGTCTATATGTCATAATATTGCTTACAGCTTCTGGTCTTACTGGTGACATTAAAATTTTCCCTGTTCCTCTATAGACATTTACAAATCCTTCTCCTGCAACAGCTGAACCTAATAAACTTCTAGTAGATTTTTCTACTGTGAAATCTAATGTATCAGACCAGGCAATTGCCATATTACCATCAATTTTTATTTGGTCATTTTGTAATTCTATTTCAATTAGTTCTTCTCTTGGAACTGGACTTTCTAGAACTGCAATTCCTTGTCCTGATAATTTTAAATTAAATAATCCTTCTCCACCTAATACAGCTGAAGACAAATTACTTCTCATAACAACATTTGTATTTAAGCTAGCTTCACAAGCTAAGAATAAACCATCTTCTAATACAATGCTACCATTCCAAGTACCAACATCTTCTAATAAAATGTAGTTATATGTTGGTTCTAGTGCCAATAATCCTGTTCCATGATATTTTGGTTTTACTGTTGACTCACTTGTAACACTCCCTTTTATTGCTTTTCCTAAGAAATCCCCCACACCTTTTACATTTGTTTTTGACTCTATATTTCCAGCCATCCATTGCATTGCTCCACTACTAGTCACATATTCATCACCTTGTAATTGAATAACAACTTGTCTTCTTTTAACATTCATTTTGGCAGCAAAATATTCTGACATGGCTGTCAATTTATTAACACTCACATCTCTTTGAAATTCAACAACTGATATATTTCCCTTTCTATCAATAATTTTTACATCATCATTATCAAATAAGTTTTTAACTGAAATCATAAAAATACCTCCTTCTATATTTTCAAATCCATTATATACAAAATTTCTATATTTTTACAATATATTATAAAATTTTTTCATATTTTTTCATCAACTTGTTTTATTTCTATTTTGTTGTGGTATAATGATAAAGAAATTTTAACAAAAGAAAGGAAGATGATTGTACTTATGGCAAATACCAAAGAGGAAGTAAACGTATCAAAACTTTATGGTCAAGAATGTTTATTATCCAAAGATGAATTCATAAAAAAATACAAAATCAAAGAAAATGGTCTTAGTACAAAAGAAGCTGAATATAAGTTAAAACAATTAGGACCAAATATCATTAGACAGGCAAAGCCGAAAAGATGGTATCATTACTTTTTTGAAAGTTTATTTACACCTTTTAATTTAATCTTATTAGGAATTACTTTGTTATTATGTTACACAGATGTTATTCTACCCGAAACACCTAGTTATGCCAATATTATTGTTATCGCTATTTTAGTAACTGCTAGTACTTTATTAGACTTCTTTGAAGAATATCGTTCTAATAAAGCTGCAAACGAGCTAAAAGAACTGGTTGCTACAACTTGTCATGTCATAAGAGATGGTAAAGAAATACAAATTCCCATAAAAGATGTAACCCTTGGTGATGTCGTTAGTCTTTCTGCTGGTAGTATGATTCCAGCCGACTTAAGAATCATTGAAGCAACTGACCTTTATGTTGGTCAATCTTCTTTAACAGGTGAATCTGAAGCTGTTAAGAAATTAGTAGAAACAGAAATGAATCCTGAAAACTTAGATAGTATAGCTGATCTAGACACTATTTGTTTTATGGGAACCAATGTTATTTCTGGTAGTGCCAAAGGTGTTGTTATAAAAACGGCTGATTCTACGTATTTTGGAAAAATTGCTCATACATTAACAACTGGTAAACCAAAAACGGCTTTTCAAAAAGGAATTGAAAGTATTAGTAGATTATTAATTAAGTTTATGCTAATTATTATCCCTATTGTATTTATCCTTAATTTCTCAAAACATAGTATTGTAACAGCCTTTACTTTCGCAGTAGCCATTTCTATTGCCATTACACCTTTACTACTTCCTGTTATTCTATCTTCTTGTTTATCAAAAGGTGCAGTCAAAATGTCTAAGAAAAAGACAATTGTAAAGAAACTAGACGCCATTCAAAATTTTGGTGCTATGAACATTTTATGTACAGACAAAACAGGAACTTTAACAGAGGATAAAATTGTTCTAGAGAAGTATTTGGATATAAAAGGTGATGAAGATCTTGGAGTTTTAAAATATGCATATTTAAATGCAAGTCTTCAAACTGGTTTAAGAAGTAATATTGATGAAGCTGTCATTAAACGTGGCGCTGAATACAATATGCCTGAATTAACACATAAATATATTAAGCTAGACGAAATCCCATTTGATTTTGCTCGTAGACGTTTATCAATTGCTGTCAGAAATGAACAAGGCAAAGATGAATTAATTACCAAAGGTGCCGTAGAAGAAATTTTAAATATTTCTACTTCTGTAGAATATAGAGGTGTGGTTTCTCCTTTAACAAAGGAAATTAAAGAAAACATACAAAGAATTAGTAAGAACTTAAATAAAGAAGGTTTAAGAGTTATCGCTGTTTGTAAAAAATATAGTACAGAACCTAATTATGATTTTGAAGTTGAAGATGAAAAAAACATGATATTAATTGGCTTTATTGGTTTCTTAGATCCACCTAAAGAAAGTGCCAAAGAAGCTGTTGAAAGGATGAATAAAGCTGGCATTCGTGTTATTGTATTAACAGGTGATAATGCTGAAGTTACAAAATGTATCTGTGATAAAGTAAATATCAAATCTAAACATATCATTTTAGGAAGTGAATTAGATAAATTATCTGATGTAGCTGTCCTTAGATTAATCAGAAAAAATAATATTTTTGCAAAACTATCTCCTATTCAAAAAGCTAGAATTGTAAGACTTTTAAAGGAAGATGGAAACGTTGTTGGATACATGGGCGATGGAATTAATGATAGCCCTTCTCTAACAAATTCAGATGTTGGTATCTCTGTTGATACTGCTGTTGATATTGCTAAAGAATCTGCAGATATTATCTTACTAGAAAAAGATTTAAATGTTTTATTAGATGGTGTTACTGAAGGAAGAAAAACATTTGCAAACTTAATGAAATATATTAAACTTGCAACCAGTTTCAACTTCGGTGAAGTATTATCTGTTATTGTCGCAAGTATTGCTTTACCATTTTTACCAGAAACGCCTATTCAATTATTAGTAGAAGGTTTATTATATGACTTTGGACAAATGACACTTCCTTTTGATGATGTAGATGCAGAAATTGTAAGAAAACCTAAAAAACTAGATATCAAGAGTTTAAAACATTTTATGCTATTTATGGGACCTGTTAGTTCTATATTTGACTTAGTAGTATTTGCTTCTTTATGGTTTATCTTTGGCGTTAGAGAAGCTGCCCTTTTCCAAACCATTTGGTTTACGTATAGTATTGTTTCAAACTTAGTTGGTATGCATATTGTTAGAACTGCAAAAATACCTTTTATACAAAGTAACGCTAATAAAATGGTATATTTCTCTTCTATCCTATTAATACTAGTAGGCATTATCGTACCATTTACACCTTTAGGAAGCTTCATTGGCTTAGTTCCAATTGCTGCACAATATATTGTGTTAATCTTTATTGTAACCTTCCTATATTGTATCTTAGCTATGTTTGCAAAAAGGATTTATATCAAAAAATATGGCGAATGGATTTAATTATGTCCAATTGGGGACGTTTCTACTTGAGACATTTTTATATGAATATATAAGTTAAAAAATATAGAATATAAAGTCAATACATGACTTTATATTCTATATTTTTTTAAATAACTTTTAAATAAAAAGAATAATTTTAATTTTTTATGGTATGAAATTTACATAAAAATGTCTCAAGTAGAAACGTCCCCAATTGGACATCCTATTCTTTATATCTATATTCTTCTATCACATTTCCATCTACATCTTTTATAACAATATCTTTTTCTTCTATCATAGCATAACTATGTGGTGTATTGTCTTTTGGTAATGTAATAGAACCTGGATTTACAAATAATTGGTTATCATATTTTTTAATAAAACATGTATGGAAATGCCCATAAAACATAATATCAAAATCTTCTGGTGGTAAATTATCTATATTATATTTATGTCCATGTGTAAAAAACATATTTTTTCCATTGATTTTTTCTAGTATATGTTCTTTTATATCAAACTCAGAAACCATTTGATCCACTTCTGCATCACAGTTTCCTCTTACAACTTCTAGTTTATCTTTTACACTGTTTAATAGTTTTGCCACTTTCATTGGATCATATCCATCAGTTAATGGATTTCTAGGTCCATGATAATATAAATCTCCTAATACCATTATTTTTTCTGGCTTTTCTTTTTTGATAATTTCTTTTAATTTGTCAGCATATACGCCTGATCCATGAATATCTGATACAACCAATACTCTCATAAAACTCATTCCTTTCTTCCTTGGCTAGTTTTTGTATTTTTTAATTATCATATATTCTAAGATATATTATAATAAATTTCAACCCCTATATAGAAAAAAATGATATCATTTTTTGATACCACTTCTTTCTATTCCATTAACTTTTTTATATCTTCATCTTGTTTTAATTTCTTAGATATAAAATGATAAGCTTGTTTATTTTGTTTCACAGCAATTTCAGCCAATTCTTTATCATCAATTAATCGTTTACTAGCATATTTAATAATAATTCCTTTATTTTCTACTGCTGCTTTTACCACTTCTTTATCATCTCTTAAGTCTTCAGATGCATAATATAATGCCTGTCCATAATGTTTACAACATTCTAACATAATTTCTTTATCTCCTGCTAATTCCTCTGATGCATAACAAATTGTCCAAGGTGCTGTTTTTGTAGCTAATTGTAACACTTCTTTATCCCCTTTTAGCCTTGTACTTGCAAACTCTAAAGCTTCTCCATCTTGTTTTAATGCTTCCATAACCACTTCTTTGTCATCTTGCAATTCTTCTGAAGCTAATTCTAAATTTTTTCCACTTTCTTTTACAGCTTGTAGTATAACTTCTTTGTTATTACTATTTTTTTGTATTTCTTCTATTTCCATTTTATCAAGTCCTTTCTTAATATTTGTATTATATCATTTATCTATAAAAAATCTACTTTATTTGTGTAAAATTTTATTCATTTTTTGCAAAAATCGTGCAAGTATGGTATACTATTTATGTTAATAATTATAAGGAGTTTTACTATGAATTATCATATAAATACTTTAGGAGAACTAAAAAATTTTGCATTCAAAATCCCCGAAGGTGGTATGCAGACACATTATGTTCCTGGATCTCCTAATAAAATTATAAAACCAGCATCTTTTGAAAAAAGAGTTTTTATAAAAGGTTCTCCTTTGTTTTTTATCGATGAAGAAGGAACTTTTATATGCCCTTTATTGCCTGGATTTGAGAAAATACTTCGTAGAGAAAATTTTGAAAGAATATATCTTGATATTCCTTTTTCTCCTCTTATTTTATCAACAGATTATAATCAATGTATACAACAATGGAATATAATAAAAAATGGATTTAATGAATTTTATTATCCCAATGATAACAACATAGAAAATGGCAAGGACTTAGATATATAGTCCTTGCTTTTTCTTTTAGATAATGTATTTTTCTATATCATAAAAATTATTTGCTTCTGTCAAAACAATATCGAAATTCTTTTTATACACTTCTAAATTTTCAGTAATATTTTTATTTAAAAATCCTATTTTTAATGATTTACTTTCTGGATATTCTCCCATCATAGTAATATCATCCACTAAATCTCCTATTACAATTCTATATTCTTTTGTTTTTATTCTTTCCTTTACTTTTAAATCTCCTAATTTATCTATATTTTTATTTAATGTATGAATCATATCTGCAGAAAATTTTATCATGTTTCCATTTTCATCAAATTTTATAAAATTACTGATAATTCTTATATTATTATAATAACAATTTTTTTCTTTTAAAAATTGTTCTATCACATTTCCAATACCTGCTGATAATATAATAACTGGTACAGTATTTTTATATAACTTGAAAAGGAAATCCTTAACTCCTTCTCTCATTTCTAATCCAGCATAATCAACGGATTCTTTTAATTTTTCTTTGGTAAGATGATGTATATAATATAAATCCATACATTTTTCATACCATTCTATGATATATCTTTCCTTTTCTTCTACTGTCATCGTATAATCTAATTCTATGGGGCCATATTTTTGATAATATACATCTAAAGCATTTGCCAATCCTTCTCCCATTACTTTTCTATTAGCAATAGCATCCCATGAATCTCGACTACCATTTGAAGTAATCGTTTTATCAAAATCTATGAATACACATATATTATCTTTATTCATTTTATTTTTTAATTCTTTTAACTTCGTTTCATTATTTAAATATATCATATATTTTCTCCTTATATATAATAATACAAGACAGTAATAACTGTCTTGTGTATTATATATTTTTTAACTTTATTTTTCAAGTTCTCCCTTCATATACTCTTTTCGATTATTTTATCGTTACACTCTAATATTTTAGTTTTGGATACCCTGTATTCCCATCAAGTTCCCAATAGTTTAATTCTATAAAATTTTTTTCATTTTTATTTTCTAGATTATAATTTTCTACATAACGATTCAATAATGATATTAAAGAATTTTTATTCTCTACTGTTCCCTTCATATCTTTTTCTGATATTTTCGTTCCATACGTATCTGTATATATACATTCATCGGAATAAAATACATTGGAAATTGTAGCATTTGAAATATATTCATGCACAATCGGTTTACTTTTTATAGAAGATGTTGTATATACATTGTTTATAACTACAGAACCAAGATAATCTCCTCTTACAATACCTGATAACGTTACATTTCCTATATTATAACAATTATATATATTAGCACAATTATGTCCTCCAATACCACTTCCTTTTACTTTTCCAGAATTATAACTATTATATATTGAATTTCCTCCTCTTCCTATAATTCCTGCCGTATTATTTTCCTTTCCGTTTATTGTACCTGCATTATAACATTCATTAATGATAAGTCCATTATAATAATCACATCCTGCAATCCCACCTATTCCTGAATAACTATTTTCTGAAGAACTATTAATTGTTCCATAGTTATGACAATTAATTATCTGTACCGTATCTGTTGTATTTGCTAAACTATTTTCTCCTAATATTCCACCTATCCCAATGATTACTATATTAGATGGATTAAGATTATAGTTTACTGTACACTTATTTACACAATTCTCAATAATTACCTTTCCTGTATTATTTACATTATTCGTTGCTCCTATAATTCCACCTACTGAACTTGTACCTGTAATATCTCCAGATACTGTTATATTTTTTATAGTTGTTATAATTGTTGGTACACCTATCGCTTTAAATAATCCTCCTACGTTTCCTTCTGTAGTATTTACATATACATTTCGTATTTCATATCCTTGCCCATTAAATGTACCTGTGAAATTTGAAATAGGTGTAAACCCTATTCCTGTTTGCATTTCTTCTATTAAACCTTCTATTTTATCATCTTCATTTATATCTCCATAACTGGTGTTTTCACTGTCTGCATATGATAATCTAGACTTAAAATTCAAATCTTTGCATAAGATAATATGATTATTTTGATATTTTGTATAATTTTGAGACCATTCTATTAAATCTTCTATACACCATATTTCATAAGGATGTTCTTCACTTCCATCCAATGTTTCTCCATCTTTTCCTGTTGTAATATCTCCTGGATTTTTGTCTTTTATAATTTCCTGTCCTTCTCCTACATTTCCATCTTTATCTACTGTATAATATCGATTACTATCAATAAATACAACTTCAAACTCATCTCCGATATCTGTTGCCTCTGTTTTTCCTTCTCTGGTTTCTTTATCTAACTCACTTTGTAATTCACCTTCTTCAATATTTCCATACTTATTATTCCCCATTGCTTGTACGGTTGCTTTTTCTATTATTTCTTTTTCATTTGCTATTTCTGTTTCTTCTTTAGCTTGTCCTGCATTTTTGATAATTCCATTATCTCCTGTTATCGCACTTATGGTAATTCCTGCTAAAATTAATAAGATAATAATTGTAATAACTAATACTAGCAATGTAATTCCTGTTTCTTGTTTTTTTATTTTTTCCATTTAATACCTCTCTTTCTCTTATTTTTCCTTTGTTTTTAAGTCTTCTTGGTTGCTTATATTTTTCTTTTAGTTAGACACTCTAAGAAAGAAGATAGGTTCTTTAAGTATTGATGCTTATATACTTTTCATGCTTTTCTCATTTTATATAACGCTTCTTTTCCTATTATTAATTTTTTATAAATTTTTTACTTTTTTCTTGCTATATGTATTATTTATTGTTATAATCTAAACAAGAAAAAGTCCTAGAGTGTCTAACTCTAAGACTTTTTTTGATATTTTATTAATCTTTTTATTCAAATATTGGATATCCCTCTTCTCCTAATTTCCATTTTTTCCAATTACTTTTATAAGATTCCCCTACTTCTATATAATCATTTAATAAATTAATAAATTCTTCACTTACCAATTCATCTTTTGCAATAGAAATTGCATTTGTTACTCCTCCTGTACTACTTGCACTATCTAAATAGTAAATATTGTTACTACTATTTGCACTTTTACAAATGCCTATTTGTGCTTCTCCTATATTAAAGCAATTTTCTATATTAATTGAGCCTTCTGCCCATATACCTCCCATTATTCCACAAGATGATTTATTTGATGAAATATTTCCTATATTATAACTGTTATATATATTAACATCAGCTTTATCACCTCTTGTATATCCTAAAATTCCCGCAGTACCTATTGCATTTTCTCCCATATACACTTTTGTACCTACTTCACTTATTATTGTACCTTCATTACTACAATTTACTATATTAGCTGCCCCATTAGATTTGCCTATTATGCCACCAATTCCTGTATAATTTTCATTTAAAAATCCTTTTATAATAGCACTATTTGAACAATTTTCTATATGACTTTTTTTATTTCTTCCTTCACTTATATTTCCTACTATGCTACCAGTTCCTCCAGCAATGCTAGTAATTTCTTTACTTTCAATAT
This sequence comes from uncultured Clostridia bacterium, assembly GCA_944388795.1. Lineage (GTDB taxonomy): Bacteria > Bacillota > Clostridia > TANB77 > CAG-508 > CAG-269. The sequence continues at coordinate 5,821 of CALXKD010000018.1, read as the reverse complement.
ATCCACTTATACCTAGATTACTTATCATAGCTCCATCTATTTGACTGAATAGCCCTACACTTTCATTATTAACTATATAAATGTTCTGAATTTCAAAATGATTCCCATTAAATATCCCCGAAAAATTCGCTATTGGTGTAAATCCAATTCCTGTTTGCATTTCTTCTATTAAACCTTCTATTTTATCATCTTCATTTATATCTCCATAACTGGTGTTTTCACTGTCTGCATATGATAATCTAGACTTAAAATTCAAATCTTTGCATAAGATAATATGATTATTTTGATATTTTGTATAATTTTGAGACCATTCTATTAAATCTTCTATACACCATATTTCATAAGGATGTTCTTCACTTCCATCCAATGTTTCTCCATCTTTTCCTGTTGTAATATCTCCTGGATTTTTGTCTTTTATAATTTCCTGTCCTTCTCCTACATTTCCATCTTTATCTACTGTATAATATCGATTACTATCAATAAATACAACTTCAAACTCATCTTCAATATCTGTTGCCTCTGTTTTTCCTTCTCCTGTTTCTTTATCTAACTCACTTTGCAATTCATCTTCTTCTATATTTCCATACTTATTATTCCCCATTGCCTGTACCGTTGCCTTTTCTACTATTTCTTTTTCATTAGCAATTTCTGTTTCTTCTTTTGCTTGTTCTGCATTTCCAATAATTCCATTATCTCCTGTTATCGCACTTATGGTAATTCCTGCTAGGATTAATAACACAATAATGGTGATAACTAGTGCCAATAATGTAATTCCTTTTTGATTTTTCATTTTACCTTTTTGTATGTGTTTTTTCATCTTTTATACCTCTTTTCTACATTTTCTTTTGTTTTAAAACTATTTTTAATTTTCTTTTAGTTTCTTACTCTAAGAAATGAATAAAATCTTTCTAACTATTGTCATTTATGGATTTCTGGATATACTCTATTCTTGAAAAACGCTTTATTTTCGAATAAAAATTTATTATAGAAATAAAGAAGATTTTTATTGACATATAACCACTTTATTGATATGATTTGTATATAAAAGGATTCTTAGAGTAAGAAACTCTAGGGATTTTTTCATTTTTATTGTTTTAAATTCAGAAAACTTTATCTTTTTTCTTTGTTGTGCTATAATGCAAATATAAATTTTATAAAGGAGCATGACAAATGAAAAACTTTTTTATTGTACTTGCAATGAAACTATTAAATATTGTATTAAAACTATTTGGAAAGCATGGAGGTAATTTTTTAGGAAAAATCGCTTTTGATTGGAATCCAGAAATTTTTAAATACTTCAAAGTAGATTGTCCTGTTATTGCTGTTACTGCAACAAATGGTAAGACCATGACAAATAATGCCATCGGATATGTTTTTCAAACTGCGGGAAAAAAAGTCATTAGTAACAAAGAAGGAAATAATATGGAAACTGGTATTCTTTCTACTTTGTTAAAAACATGTACTTTAACCGGAAAAATTAAAGCAGATTATTTAGTTTTCGAAGTAGATGAAGGCTATGTACCAGTTGTATTTAAAGATTTTCGATTAGATACTTTAGTTATCTTAGATTTCTTTAGAGATCAATTAGATAGAAATGGTGAAGTAGAATCTTTAATTTTAAAAATCAATGATTTTCTAAAAACATATACAGGTAATTTAATTTTAAATAATGATGATCCAAATGTTGCAAGATTAGGAATGGCAAATCCAAATAATGAAAATATCTATTATTTCCATGTAGATAGATATCCATATGCAACAGATGATATGAAAGAGGCTGGAGAAGGAAAATTCTGTCCATTTTGTAAGACACGTTTGGAATACGAATATTATCAATATTCTCACATTGGAAAATTTGTATGCCCAGATTGTGGATATGGTAATAATGAAATTTATAAAGAAACAAAAAATATTAATCTAAACGATATGACTTTTGAAGTTGATGATATTTTGTATAAAATTAAATCAAATAGTATCTATATTATTTATAATTTCACCGCTGTCATTAGCTGTTGTTCTTTATACAATATTGATACAAAATATATACAAGAAGCATTAGCAAATTTTGAATTAAATAATGGTAGATTAGAAAAATTAGTCATTAAAGATGCCCCTACGATTATAAACCTAGCTAAAAATCCAACTGGTGCCAATGTGAGTTTACGATTATTAAATGAAGATGATGAAGAAAAAGAATTATTATTTGTTTTAAATGATAATAAAGCAGATGGATTTGATGTTTCTTGGATTTGGGATATTAATTTTGATAATTTAAACAATGTAAAAAGAATTGTAACTGCCGGAACAAGAGGTTATGACATTGCCATTAGAATAAAAACATCCGGATTTGATGCAAATAAAATTGAAGCCTATTTAGACTTGGAACAAGCTGTAAAGGCTTTATATACTAACACAACAAAAAAATATGTTATTGCAAATTATACTTCTTTACAACCTACTAGAGCAGAAATTTTAAAATTAAAATAAGGAGATCAATCATGAAAGAATTAAAAATACTATACCTATACCCTGATATGTTAGAATTATATGGTGACTATGGGAATATACAAGTATTAAAATATAGACTTGAAAAACGTGGATTTAACTGTATTGTAGATAGATATTCTATTGGTGATGAAAAACCAGATTTTAAAAGTTATGATATTATCTTTGCAGGTGGTGGAGCTGACAATGAACAAAGTATTTTATCAGAAGATTTGATAAAATATAAAGAAGAAATCAAAGAAGCTGAAAATGAAGGTGTATTCTTTTTATTAATTTGTGGTGCTTACCAACTATTTGGTAAATATTATAAAGGTGTTGAAGGTAATATCATTCCTGGTTTAGAAATATTTTCATATTATACAGAAGCTATCGCAGATAGAAAAAAGAGATGTATTGGAAATATTGTTCTTAATGTCAATTTAAATGGTCAAGAAACAAAAGTTATCGGATTTGAAAATCATGGTGGACAAACTTATGACATCCCTACTCCTTTTGGAAAAGTTTTATTTGGAAATGGAAATAAATTTAGCGATACAGAAGAAGGATTTTTTAAAGAAAATGTGATTGCTACTTATTTACATGGTCCTCTTCTTTCCAAAAATCCAGAAGTTACAGATTATATTATCAAACATTGTTTAGATAGAAAATATCAAGAAGACATTGTTCTAGAACCTTTAAATGATGAATTTGAAAATTTATGTAGAAAACAATTATTGGATAGGTTTTTGAATACTCATAATTAATCACAACAGGACTACTTTTGAAAGTAGTCCTGTTGCATTTCATACGGTTAATTCTACATTTTCTAACGAAATGACGGGAATTGTTTTTAACTTCATTTTCTTTGCGACGATATAGGATAATGCACCACTTAAAATTTTATTATTTCTATCCACAATAACAAGTTTTTTAAACAGTCCTGTTTCTTCATAATACTTTTTCTCCTTCTTATATCGATTATCACTATAATTAGGAATCCATATCAAGATTAAATCAGAAACTTTCCTTTCGTCTATCCAATCTATAGGAATATGATATTTTCTATTCCTTTTTAACTTTTCCTGATGCCTTTGTACCTTTTTTAGATATTGAGCTTTCTTATCTTGTTTTTTCTTTGAATATTTCCGGAATTCTTTTGACGTTAGATTTCCTTTTAATCTATTACATTTTTTACAACATGGCAATAGATTATTGGTGATTGTTGGCCCTCCTAAATCTTGAGGATACATATGGTCTAGTGTCATTTTTTTCTTTTCCTTTTCTTTTTTACAATAACCACATATATTCCGCCCTTTCATTTGATAAGTCAGCTCATACATTATATCAGAAAACGCTATATACCGCATGATTTTTAAAATCCCATTTTCAATTACTGCTACTCCCTCCATTGAAAACTTTTCTGGTAAATCAACAATCATTTCTTTTTACCTCCTGCTTTTTTTAAATTATATCAGCTAGTTTTATAAAATTCAATAAATTTATATTTCTTAGTCATTCATAAATGGAATATTATTGAATAAAAAATCCCGGGCTAAATCATCTGATACTACCAAATGATTTGCCCGGGATTTTTGAGTTAAGTAAATAAGTGTTATTCTTTTAACATCTTATAAATTGGTGCTGTTTTTATAGCATCCTCTAACTCATAAATCATTCTCATCATGAATGAAAGAATAAATTCTGCTTCTTCTTTTGAACTACAACGTTCTTTCAATATTCTCTTTGTTACTTCCATAATCATCTTGTCAATTGAATCATCTACTTCTACTTTTGTAATAGGCATTGTTTTGATGACTTTTTCATAGGGACCACTCTCTGCTTTTAATACATCTCCTATCTGGATTAAAGCATTTGCCAATCCCAAAACATCTGTAAGTCCTTTCTGCTGTGCTATTTTTTTTTGCAAAGCCTGCTCAAATTCTTTCTTTTCACTCACTTTTTTTCTCTCCTATCTTTAATATTTATTTCTAGTTGCTCGTGTTCTTGTGTCATCTTAAATATTAGGAATATTCTACAAATGACTCTACAATATTATACTCTATTTTTATTGATTTTTCAATAAAAACATAGAACGTTTCTGTCTAGACTTTTTAAAATGTCTCAAACAGAAACGTCCCCAATTGGTCATAATTTAAGTTCTACTGGTTTATGCTCTCTTAAACTTTCTTGAACATCTAATATTCTTTGATTTGAAGAACCTCTAAATCTAAGGCTTAAATCCTTTTTATCTATTTCAAATTTACCATCCACCACTACATCTATATATTTCAAAAGCTCTTTTGTGGTTTCGTTTTCTTTTGCCATTTTCTCCACGACTTCTTTTTCAAAATCGAACCCTGTATAACACCATATATTTTTGTCAGGGAATTTTTCTTTTACTTTTTTTACTAATGGTAAGAGTCCTTCTTGATTTTGCTTTTCTAAAGGTTCTCCTCCTAAAAGAGATAGTCCTGAAATATAGTCATGATCTAAATAGTTAATTACTTGGTCTATTTGTTCATCTGTAAATTTATTCCCATATTCAAAGTCCCATGTGCATCTACTAAAACAGCCCTTGCAATGATGATTACAACCACTTACAAATACAGATACTCTAACACCTTTTCCATTTGCCACATCTACTTTTTTTATATCTGCATAATTCATAACGCTCTCCCTCTTTTCTTCACTTTTGTATTTTATAGCTTAAAATCTACTGGTCTATGCTCTTTCAAACTTTCTTGAACATCTAATATTCTTTGATTTGAAGAACCTCTAAATCTAAGGCTTAAATCCTTTTTATCTTCTTCAAATTTACCATCTACCACGACATCTATATATTTTAAAAGCTCTTTTGTGGTTTCATTATTAGGAGCCATTTTTTCTACAACATCTTTTTCAAAATCAAAGCCTGTATAACACCATATATTTTTATCAGGGAATTTTTCTTTTACTTTTTTAACTAATGGTAACAGTCCTTCTTGATTTTGCTTTTCTAAAGGCTCTCCTCCTAAAAGAGATAGTCCTGAAATATAATCATGGTCTAGATAATTAATTACTTGGTCTATTTGTTCATCTGTAAATTTATTACCATAATTAAAATCCCACGCACATTCATTGAAGCATCCTTTACAATGATGATTGCAACCACTTACAAATACGGATACTCTAACCCCTTCTCCGTTTGCTACATCTACTCTTTTTATATCTGCATAATTCATATCATTTCCCTCTTTTCTCCATTTTTGGTATTTTATTGGAAATCATAACCACGTGTAAAACGCGTGGTTTGAACAAGCCCTAAAAGGGCTTATAACATTACCAGCGCCTAAATGAC
>CALXKD010000017.1 GCA_944388795.1 uncultured Clostridia bacterium | reverse complement strand
TATATGGAATAAAACTGTAATATAGTTATTATAATATTAAAAGAGTCGATAGAATTAAAAACTAGCGACTTTTTTTATATAAAAAATAAGTTGAAATTATTTATCTTTTCTTATATAATTGTAGAAAAATACAGTAATTTGTATATAGGGAGATTTTTTTATGAAAGAAAAATTAAAAGCTATAAGTATTGCTATAATAATTACAAGTATTTTTTTATGTATTGGCTATTTTCTAAATCATATTTTTGACTATTTTTTAAAAGAAGAAAGACCTGATGAATTATGTAAAAAAATGCAAGAAATTAGTGATAATCAAACTCTTATAGGGTTATCAAAAAAAGAAATTGAAGAAATTTTAGGAAAACCAGAAGAAAGTTATAATGATAAAGACGGAAATATTTATATCTATTATGGTGGAAAAATGGATACAGGATTGTTTTGGGGGACTAAAACTATTTTTTTTGATTATCAATATTCATGTGAATTTAGAATATTCTTCAATGAAAATGATATAGTAAAATCGACTACCATAGAATTAATTCCTTAAAAGTAAAAAATATATTTTTTTGATATATTTGTAATTATTTGTAATTTTATGACAATATATAACATTATATGGTGGTATTTCATATGCACAGATATTGCACAAGTAAAGTAAAAAAATGTTTTGAAATCAACGATTAGCGGGCTTGTACGATTGTCCTGCCCACCATAAAATACAAGGAAACTTGTATTTTATTTTTACACATAAAACAAACAAATGTTTAAAAGGAGGGACTATGAATTTCTATACTAATAAAGAAAAAGGAAATTCAGGTTTAGGAATGGCAATAGCATATTTCACAACAAAAGGATATACAGTATCAATACCATTAAATGATACACAAGATTATGACTTAGTAATAGAAAAATATAATAAATTATATACAGTTCAAGTAAAAACAACAGGATGTAAAACAAAATATAATGTATATCAAGTAGCTTTAAAAAGTTGTGGAGGAACAAAAGGAAAGGAATATAAAACAGTAGTAGATACAAATGTAGATTATATTTTTATATTAGATGCAGAACAAAAAATGTATTTGATACCTAAAACAGAAATTGTAAATAAAAGTACAATCAATTTAGGAAAGAGGACTAAAAAATATAGAGTAAATATTTAACAAAGTGCTAGGAGGCTAACAAAAAAATAAAGGAAAACGAAAATTAGTAAAGAAACATTGAAATAAAAAATGTAATATGATACCATTATTTTAGAGTAGTGATAAAAGAGGTAAAAGGGTAGTATGTTTAGAAATAGAGGAGAGCTTCCTAATATTGATATAGGAAATGATAATGGAAATAGTGGATATAATGCACCACATTATTCACACTATTGGAGGCATAGATATATTATTATACATTATGATAAAACATTTATTGCAATGGAATTAATTTCAGCCTTTTTGATTATTTTAATAGCAGTTGCAGTATATCTATTTGCTTATCAAATCACATTTTATGATCCAATAGCAGAAATGAAAGAAACATTTCTAACATTTCAATTAGTAAGTATTATTGTTACAGTTGTCTTAGCAGGATTAATTACAATATTATCTAAGAGAAAAGAAACCATTATAAAAGGGCTAAAATTGGTAGGAATTATATCATTGTTAATCATGTTTATTCATTTAGGATTAAAAATATATTTAGACAATGTGTATAATGAGGAAACTTTTGGAGAATTTTATGAAACATATGAATCAGGTAATGATACCAATTCAAAAAAAGTAACAGTTGGACTATCAGGAATAAAATATCTAGATGATAAAGAAACATATATAGAAAACAGTGTGAGTGCTTATACAAATTTTAAAATAAAGACAATATTATATATGGCTATATATTTTATTATGATATGTGTTCTATTTTATCTAGCACATAGGTTAGCAAATATGGAAGAGAAAAAAGAAGAATTATACAAAGATGATGCTGTATTGTTTGACGAAGAAGAAAATATAAAATTTTAGAAAAAAGATAGTTATCCATTTTAACTTTTTAATAGATAACTATCTTTTTATTTCATAATTTATCATAAAATGTATCTGTGTAATTATTTGAAACAGTAGTTCCATCAGCCCTATTAACAGATGAATAAGATTTGTATAATAAGACAATTAAAGCGATTAATGTTACATCAACAAGATAAGGTGCCAAATAGTAAAAATATTGATCTAAACTAGTATAATAGTGAATAACTTCTATTGTAACTTCACCTGAATTTGCTAGTAAGTTAATAAAATCATATATAATTAACCACCCTATAGGAATCATAGATATAACAAGGCTTTTTTTGGAAGCTTGTAACTGATTCTGTTTTAATCTATTAATAGATATTATTACAAAAACAAATGAAATGATTTCAAAAATAAGCCCAAAGTCAAAAGCGTTATAAAGAAGAGCTATTAAGTAAGAAAATCCACTAAATGCAAAAATGCCAATACAAAATTTTAAATAGCGAAGAGCTTTATCTACATATATTTCTTGAATATGTGCTCTATTTTTCATGTCAATATCTTGGTTATTATTATTCATAAAACAAATCCCCCTAAAAACATTTTATATGAAATTGTGATACATTGCAATAAATATATATAAATTAGAATGAAAGTTTAATTTAGGTGAATATTGCTAAAATAAGAAGCATGTAATATAATTTAGAAAATAAAATAGAAAAATAAAGGGATGAAATAAATGAAGAAGAAAATAAAATACATATTAACCATCTTTATTTTTAGTATAGTAATCATGTTAATAGATGCACATAACGGATATATTAAAGGACATGATACAGAGTTTCATTTAGCAAATATAACAGCAATAGTTGATCAGTTATCATGGGATAATTTAACAGTGCAAGAACCATTAAAATATGTAGGAAATGATTTGGGATATGGAACTAGATTTTTTTATCCGCCCATTCCACATTTAACAGCAGCTTATATTACAAAGTTATTAACAATTTTTAATATTGATAATGTGGCAATTGGAATGCGTATAACACAATGGTTAACCATATTTGCATCAGGTGTTACATTTTATCTTTTGGGAGAAAAGATTTTTAAAAATAAGAAGATAGCAACACTGTTATCTTTGTTTTATATGACAGCACCTTATCATCTGGCAGAAATATTTGTAAGAGATGCTTTCTCGGAAATGTTTATTCCTATTGCGATTCCATTAATTATACTAGGATTATTATATTTAATTGAAAAAAGGTATAGACTCTTTTTTATATGCTTTGTAGGAGGATATACAATAGCTATTTATTCACACTTAGCAATGACTATATATTTTACATTAATATTATTGGTAACATTTTTTGTGGTATATGCAAAACAAATATTTACCAAGAAAAATATACTCTATTTAATATTGGCTTCTGTTTTAACCTTGTTATTAACAGCATCTTTTTGGATGCCGATGTTAGAAATAAAGTTAAAAGGTAGTTATGGTGTATTTATGCCATATTTTATGACAGGAAAAGGAGATTTAAGGTTTAGTACAATTTCTATACTAGAGTTATTTGCATTTAATAAAGAAATAGACTACAACTACGTAAGATATCATCTTCAATTATTTGTAACTATTATGTTTTTCATAAGTGTCTTTTTTATCATAAAGAAAAAAATGTGGAAAGAAAAGTTATGGGTATTTTTAATTGCATTTACTATGCTATCAGCAATTATGGTAACAGATGTATTTCCTTGGTATTATACACCAGATATTTTACAAACTTTACAATTTCCTTGGAGATTAGTGATATATATATCATTTGGTGCTATCATAATTTCTGGAATTTGTTTGAAGCAAATTGAAAATAAGAAATATTTTCATGCATTATGTTGTGGCTTGCTGATTTTGACAGTAATAGGAACATATGTATATACAGATCATTTGGATGAATCACAAATAGATATTAATAATATCAATAATACAAAATCTATGGGAAATCAAGCAGAATATTTACCAGAAAAAGCATTAAAAAATAGAGAATATTTTTATAACAGAAGTAAAGATATTATTATACAAAATGGTACAGGTGAAGTTACGAAGCTTTTAGATGATGTTCCAGATTTAACTTTTGAGGTGAATACTTCAGAGGCAATCACAATTGAATTACCAAGAATTTACTATATGGGGTATCGTTTAGAAATAAATGGACAAGAAATTGAATTAACAGAAAGTGATAATGGATTTTTACAAGCAACCATCAAACAAAGCGGAATATATTCCTTAACTTACGAAAAAACAACAATTATGAAAATTGGAAATGTATTAAGTATAGGTACATTTATAATTTGTATAATATTAATAATAAAAACAAAAAGAAAAGTATATTTATTAGAAAATAAAGATACGAAAAGTAGTAAAAAAGCATAAAAAAGAAATAAATTAAAATAAAAAAGTACCAGGAGGTGAACACAGAGTTGTTCATCTCCTGGTACTTAGCACACGGATTTAGTCATGTCAAGTCGGCATAATAACCAGCACGATTGGTATTATCACGATTGTATCTGCAACCCGGATTCTTCATGCCTAAACACCTATTTCCACAACGGGTTGTGCTTCGACAGTATGCATAGAATTCTCCTTGTTTGTCTGTAGTGCCATAGTATGCAGATATAGGACACCCATTATTTAATACAATGTCTATGCATTCGTCCCGAAATGCCTCGGTTTTACCAATTTTTTCCGTGGTTCCGGCAAGAAATACTTCTTTGCCAATCAGTTCAATTTTTTTCATCATGTCTTTTGTCCTCCTGTCTCCTTCTCTTAGAAGGGTTATACATATATTTTATCATTTTTTAGGCTAAAATTCAAGAAATGTAGTTATAGCAAGGAAAAGAAGATAAATATATTTTAAGAGCATAATATGGGAAAATAAATAAAAGGCTATAATTAGCCTTAAATTTAATAAGAATATAAAACATCTTCAATAATGTCAGCGATTTCAGAAACGGAATGATCTGACTGAATTAAGAAATTAGGATGCCCTTTAAATTCTCCATTGTAAATAGAAATTGTTATTTGACCAGTAATATTTCCAACCACTCTACTATCTTTATCATGTAATTTTACAACATTCATGGATTTACCCCCTTTTCTTTAGTTACTAAATCCGATTATAGCAAAGGGAAAATTAAAAAGATGTCGAAAACTGTCATAAATATAAAAAAATATAAAAAATAATTAGAAAGTATGGTAAAATAGAAAATATGAGATATAATAAAACAAAAACTGTATAGGAGAAGGATTGCGAATGAAGAAATTAATTGTTATCATTTTTATTCTATTAATCATATTTATTGGGATGTATGCATATAGACAAAATAAAATAACTGCGAACAGAAACAGTGAGATAACAGTTGATGAAATTAATAAAATAGAAACATATTTACAAAAAATATATATGTGGAGAGAAATTACAGGAGAGGCATTACCTACTTTTGATAATATCAATGATGCACCAGATGTTTGGTTATGGGAAGTAGTAAAAAAGAATTTGGAGGAATATGAATTATCTTATGAGCAATTACAAGATAAAGCAAAGGAGTTATTTGGTGAGGATTTACAAAAACAATTTCCTAAAGAGGGATATGAATATATGGAGTATAACGAAGAAACCAATACATATTATGCAGTAGGAAGTGGATTAGATAATCAAGAGGATGTATTTTTATTAGATACAATTGAGAAACAAGAAAATGGATATGTTGTTCAAATTGTGGAGTATTTAGAGGATTATTCAGAAGGATATGAAACAACAGATACAGAATATGAAATTCAAATAGAAAACTTAAAAGATGAAACAATAGGAACTGTGAAAAATACAGAAGATGAGACAGTTATACAACAATTAGTAAAAGATAATATAGATAAATTTACAAAAAAAGAAGTGACATTAAAAACAGATACAAATGGAAATATATATGTAACAAGTGTAAAAAATATTTAATGAGATAAGAATAAAAAAGAGGGAAGAAATGAATTTAGTCAAATGTGAAATATGTCCTCACAAATGTGGAATAGATAGAACGAAAAAAGAAATAGGAAGATGCAAAAGTACAGATAAAATAAAAATAGCATTATATTCTGTGCATCATTTTGAAGAACCATGTATTAGTGGAGAAAATGGTTCAGGAACCGTATTTTTTTCAAATTGTAATTTGAATTGTATATATTGTCAAAATTATGAGATTAGTCAAGAAGGGAAAGGAAAAGAAATTTCTATTGAAGAATTGGCAGATATATTTATAGAGCAACAAAACAAAAATGTTGAAAATATAAATTTAGTAACGCCAACAAGTTATACGCTTCAAATCATAGAGGCTATAAAAATTGCTAAGAAAAAAGGACTAACCATACCAATTATCTATAATACAAATGGGTATGAAAGAGTAGAAACATTGAAACTATTAGAAGGATATGTGGATGTGTATTTACCAGATCTAAAATATTATGATGATAAAATTGCTATGAAATATTCTAAAATTGAAAATTATTTCGAAATAGCTACAAAAGCAATACAAGAAATGTATAGACAAGTGGGAAGTCCTAAATTAGACAAAAGAGGAATGATTAGAAAAGGGGTAATGATAAGGCATTTGGTATTACCAAATAATATAGAAAATAGTAAAAACATATTAAAATGGATAAAAGAAAATATAGATGAGGATGTATATGTCGATATTATGGCACAATATTTTCCTACATATAAAGCAAAAGAAAATAATGAATTAAATCGAAAATTAACAAAAGAAGAATATCAAGAAATTGAAAATTATGTGTATCAATTAGACATCAAAAATGGATATATGCAGGAATTAGGAGAACATGAAGAAGAATATGTACCAAAATGGGATATATAGAAAGAGGAAGCAATGAACATAGAAGAATATATAGAAAATTTATCAAAAGGAAAAAAAGATGATTTATCAGTCAAAAAAATGCAATATTTTATGGATAAATTAGGAAATCCACAAAATAAATTAACATGTATTCATATAACTGGAACGAATGGAAAGGGTAGTGTGGTTGAAATGCTAAATAGCATTTTGATGAAAAGTGGACTGAAAGTTGGAAAATTTATTTCGCCACATTTAGTTAAATATAATGAAAGAATATGTGTTAATAATGAACAAATTAAGGATGAGGAAATAGAAGAAATTATAAATCAATTAGAGCCAATAGTAAAAGAAAGCCAAAAACAAATAACCTTTTTTGAATTTACAACAATAGCAGCGATTTTATATTTTTATAAAAAACAAGTAGATATTGTTCTAATGGAGGTAGGAATTCGGAGGCTTATATGATTGCACGAATATTATAAAACCTATCATATCTGTGATAACCTCAATTGGATATGATCATACAAATATGTTAGGAAATACTTTAAATGAGATTGCAATTCAAAAAGCAGGAATTATAAAAGAAAATTCTCATACAGTATATGTATCACAAAATACAGAAATTGATAAAATAGTAATTGAAAAATGTAAGGAAACACATAATAGGTTACACCTAATTCATACATCTGAAATTACGAATTTAAAATATGAACAAGACAAGGAAAGATTTAGCTATAAACAATATAAAAATATAGAAACAAATTTAAAAGGAAAAAGGCAAGTATTTAATGCAGCAATAGCATTGGAATGTTGTGATATTTTAAAGGAAAAAGAGTTTAAGATAAGAGAGGAAACAATGCGAGAAGGATTAAAAACGGTTATTCATAAAGGAAGATTTGAAGTAATACATCAAAATCCTATGATGATATTTGATGGAGGACATAATGAACAAGCTATAGAAAATCTTAAAGGGACAATAGAGATATATTATAAAAAAGCCCAAAAGATATATGTGATTTCTATTTTAAAATCAAAAGATTATAAAAAAATTCTAGAAGATATAATAGAAGAAGATAGTATATATATTTTTACAAATGGGAATGATAAAAAACGATTTACAGATAATCATCTTATGTTTGAATATGCAAAACAAATAAAGGATGATGCAAAGTTATATGAGATGGAATTAGAAGAAGCTATACAATATTGTAAAGAAAAAACGGAATATGTTTCTTTTATAATTGGTTCATTTTATATTTACGAAGATGTGAAAAAATACTGTGATGAAATAATGTAAGGAATTGAATAAAAAAACTTGTAAAAAAATATAAAGTTTGATATATTGAAAAAAATAAAGTAATGGGAGGAATCTAAAATGACACAAGCAGATGAACAATTTATAAAAACCTGTAAAGAAATTATAAAAAATGGGTATTCATCAAAAGGAACCAGTGTAAGAACAAGATGGGATGATGGAGAGGAAGCTAACTATTTTTCCATTGTAGGTGTACAAAATAAATATGATGTAGGAAAAGAATTTCCTATGATAACTTTAAGAAATAATACAAAAACATATAAAAATGCCATAGATGAAATTCTATGGATATGGCAAAAAAAATCTAATAAAATTAGTGAATTACATTCTCATATATGGGATCAATGGGCAAATGAAGAAGGAACAATTGGAAAAGCATATGGATATCAATTAGGAAAAAAATATGAGTTCAGAACTAAAGAGGGTATAAAGGCAATGGATCAAGTAGATTATGTTTTATACTTATTGAAACATGATCAATCAAGTAGAAGAATTATGACAAATTTATTTAACCATGAAGAATTAAAAGATATGGAATTAGAGCCATGTGCTTATGGAACACAATGGTTAGTAAAAGAAGGAAAATTACATTTAATATTAAATCAACGTTCACAAGATATGTTAACAGCAAATGGTTGGAATTTAATGCAATATGCAGCTTTACAATATATGTTTGCACAAGTATCTGGACTAGAAGTAGGAACATTAACGCATAACATAGGAGATTGTCATATCTATGATAGACATATACCACTTGTTGAAAAATTATTAGAAGCAAAGCCTATGGATGTGAAACCAAAATTAGTTATCAAAAATCCAACAAAAGATTTCTATGAATTTAAAGTAGAAGATTTTGAAGTAGAAGGATATGACTATAATAAAGAAGTAAAGATTGGAAAAATACCAGTTGCTATTTAATGGATAAAAAATAGAAAGAATTTAAGCGAAAGGAAAAATAAAATGTTAAGTATTATTGTAGCAAAAGCAAAAAATAATGCCATCGGAAAAGATAATCAGCTACTATGGCATTTATCAGATGATTTAAAAAGGTTTAAAAATTTCACAACTGGACATACAATCATTATGGGAAGAAAAACATTTGACTCTTTAGGAAGAGTACTTCCTAATAGGAAACATATTGTGTTTACACAAAATCCAGATTTTAAAGTAGATGATGAACATGTAGAAGTGGTACATTCCATGTTACAAATACAAGAATATATAGAAAATGATGAAGAAGCATTTGTAATAGGTGGTGCTATTATCTATAATTTATTAATGCCATATGTGAAAAAAATGTATGTAACAGAAATTGATAAAGAATTTGATGGAGATGCTTTCTTTCCAAGAATTGATGAAACAAAATGGAAAGAAGTAAGTAGAGAAAAAGGACCAGAGGATGAAGAAAATGATTTTACATATGAATATGTAATTTATGAAAAAATATAATAAAAAAAGTCGCTTTCGGTAAAACTAAATCATAAAGGAGGATTTAGATGTTTAAACCGAAGGCGATTTATTTTGAAAAAGATATTGTAAATTATACATTGGGAAAAGAATTAATGGAGAAATATAAAGAGGTGCCAAAAGTAGAAATAGAAAATCATAATAATATTGAAGAGATGAGAAAAAAATCCAATAAAGAATTTATGGATATGAAACGAAACTTAATTATTGGCATTAGAAAAACACATAAATTTGTTCCTAATCATAAAACTTCAGATTTTTTAGTACCATATACTTCTTCAGGTTGTACAGCTGCTTGTATGTATTGTTATTTAGTATGTAATTATAACAAATGCGCTTATTTACGTTTGTTTGTGAATCGCGAAAAAATGTTAGAAAAGATTATAAAAACAAGTGAAGCTTCAGAAAAAGAATTAACGTTTGAAATTGGTAGTAATAGTGATTTGATATTAGAAAATACCATTACCAATAATCTAGTTTGGACAATTGAAAATTTTAAGGATGCGAAAAAAGGATTTTTAACATTGCCAACTAAATTTTCTATGGTAGAGGATATATTGGATTTAGATCATAAAGGAAAAGTCATTATTAGAATGAGTGTAAATCCAAAAGAAATTATTAATCGTGTTGAGTTTGGAACTTCAAGATTAGAAGAAAGAATTGAAGCAATTAATAGCTTAAGTGAAGCAGGGTACAAAGTAGGAATTTTAATTGCACCTGTGATTATGGTGGAAAATTGGAAAACACTATATAAAGAGTTAATCATACAATTAGATAGTAAATTATCAAAAAAAGCAAAGAAGCAAGTATTTTTTGAAATTATCTTTATGACATATAGTTTTGTGCATACCAAAATCAATGAAGAAGCTTTCCCAAATGCCATTCAAATTTATGATAAAGAAAAAATGCAAGGAAGAGGAAAAGGAAAATATATGTATAAAACAGATTTAAGAGAAGAAGGAAAACAGTTCTTATTAGAAGAAATGCAGAAATATTTTAAGGATAATACAATAGAATATATAGTGTGAATTTAAGAAATTTTTAAAAACATATTAAAGAAAAGGAAAACAAGATAAATTGATTAGAGCATCTTGTTTTCCTTTATATATATGATAAAATGAAATAAAAAAGGAGATAATTATGAAAATAATCACTTCAGGCTCAAAATATATAGATATAGATGCATATGCAAGTTGTATTGCATATAGAGAACTATTTAAATTAAAAGGAATAGAGGCAATTTCTGTAAGTACATCAAAATTAAATGAAAGTATAACCAAACAGATATTAGAATTCAAACAAAGTTTAGATAGTTATCAAGAAAGTGAAGAACAAGAATTTATCATATTAGATGTTTCAGAAGAAATATATTTTGATACAATTGTAAAAAAAGATAAAATAGTAGAGTTGATAGATCACCATCCAGGATTTGAAACTGTTTGGAAAGAAAAATTGGGAGAGAAAGCTCAAATAGAAACAATAGGTGCTGTTGCGACAATTATTCTAGAAAAATACCAAGAGGAACATTTGTTAAATAAAATGGAGAAAGAGGTAGCATATATGCTAATGGCTGCCATTTTAGATAATACATTAAATTTTAAGGCAAAAATAACCAGTAATAGAGATATAATGGCATATCAAAAATTACAAAAAATTGTGAGTGATAATGGAAGATATTGTGAAAGATATTTTTTAGAATGTCAAGAGATGATAGAACATGATTTGATAAATTCTATACAAAATGATACAAAAGTAGGAATTCATCATCAGTTATTACCGAATGTGATAGCACAATTAACTGTATGGGATAAAACCAATATTATGAAGCAGTTAGAGATAATCTATCAAGTACTGGATAGATATGATAAAAATTGGATAATGAATCTGATTTGTATAAAAGATGCAAAAAGTTATATTATTTCTAAGCATGAAAAAGTGAAAATGCAAATGCAAAAATTAATGCATCATACATTTAATGGAAACATTATGGAATTACCAGAAGTTTGGTTAAGAAAGGAACTAATCAAAGAAGCTATTATAAATGAAAAGTGAACTTAAAGAAAAATCTTGAAGTTCACTTAAAATTTACATTTAAAATGGAAAAATTTTCTTCTACTTTTTATTCCCATATGATATAATGTCATTAGAAAAATAAAAGTGTAAAAAATCTCTTAAAGAAAGGAGAGGTTGTATGGCATATATAGAATTTAAAAATGTTTGTAAAGAATATAAAATGGGAGAAGTTATCATAAAAGCATTAAATAATACAAACTTTTCAATTGAAAAAGGAGAATTAGTCGTTGTTGTTGGACCATCAGGAGCAGGAAAAACAACAGCTTTAAATATATTAGGAGGCATGGATAGTGTTACTTCAGGAGATGTGATGGTTGATGGGAAAAATGTAGCAAAATTAAAAAATAAACAATTAATTAAATATAGAAGAGAGGATATTGGATTTGTATTTCAATTCTATAACTTGGTACAAAATTTAACAGCAATTGAGAATGTAGAATTGGCAACTCAAATTTGTAAAGATTCTTTAAGTCCGGATGAAGTTATGGAAAAAGTAGGATTGGCAGATAGAAAAAAGAATTTTCCATCTCAATTATCAGGAGGAGAGCAACAAAGAGTAGCCATTGCAAGAGCGATTGCCAAAAATCCTAAATTATTATTATGTGATGAACCAACAGGTGCTTTAGACTATAAAACAGGTAAACAAATTTTAAAATTATTACAAGATACAGCAAGAAAAGAAAAAATGACGGTTATTATCATAACCCATAATGCAGCGATTGCACCAATGGCAGATAAGATTATCCGATTTAAAAATGGAACAGCAGAAAGTATCGAAAGTAATCAGAATCCAATCCCAGTAGAAAATATAGAATGGTAGTGTCCAATTGGGGACGTTTCTCTTTGAGACATTTTTATGTAAATTGATTGAAGGGTTAAATAGTCATACGAATAAACTTTAAATGATTGAAAATTTAAATATAAAATAAATTATTTTTTTCTTTACTAAGTATATTTGAGTTCACATAAAAATGTCTCAAAGAGAAACGTCCCCAACTGGACAAAAATGAACTTTGGAGGTGATGCAAGTGAAGATAAAAAAAGCATTACTAAAAGATACTTTTAAGGAAATTAAGAAATCATATAAACGATTTATTTCGATTTTACTGATGGCTTTATTAGGTGTAGGCTTTTTTGCAGGATTAAGAGCTTCTTCACCAGATATGGTAGATTCGATTGATACATATTATAAAAATCAAAATGTGTATGATATTGAAGTCATGTCAACACTGGGATTAACAGATAATGATATAGAAGCATTATCTAATATAGAAAATGTTGAAAATGTATATGGTACATATAGTAGAGATGGATTAATTAAAACAAATGATAAAGAAATCGTTTCAAAAAT
Organism: uncultured Clostridia bacterium; assembly: GCA_944388795.1. GTDB lineage: Bacteria > Bacillota > Clostridia > TANB77 > CAG-508 > CAG-269. The sequence goes on along the minus strand of CALXKD010000017.1, from coordinate 22,674 downwards.
CTTATGTGTAGATGATGTAAACCAACCTGTTTTGGTAGAAGGAAATATGCCAGAGAATATAGATGAATGTGTGGTAGAAAAAAGCTTCTTAGAAGAAACTGGAAAAAAGATTGGAGATAGTCTTGAAATAGAGCCAGAAGAAACAGATGGAGAAGACACAGAATATTTAAAAAATAAAACACTAAAAATTGTCGGTGTAGTAGAAAGTCCTTTATACATATCAAGAGAAAGAGGAAGTACAAAATTAGGAACAGGTGTTGTTAATTACTATATCTATGTCAATAGAGAAAATGTGAATTCAGATGTGTATACAGAAATTTATATAACATTGGAAAATAGTGATAAATATCAAACAGGAAGTCATAAATATGAAGAATATGTAGAAGAAACCAAAGACAAAATAGAAGAAATAAAAGAAGAAAGAGAAAATGCAAGATATCAAGAATTAATTGATGAAGCAAATGCAGAAATTGCGAAAGCGGAAGAAGAGTTTAATACGGAAAAACAAAATGGAGAAACACAAATTCAAGATGCAGAAAATAAAATTAATGAAGGAAAAGCACAAATAGAATCTGGAGAGGCAGAAATTAATAGCAATGAACGTACAGCAAACCAACAATTTGAAAATGCAGAGGCACAGATAGAAGCAGCAAAATTGGAAGTTGCACAAAATGCACTTCGATTTAATAATGAAAAAATTGAAGCAGAAAAAGGGTTTGAAGAAGCTGAAAATCAAAAAGCTGATTTACAAAGTACATTAGATAATATTAACAATGCGATTAAAATTACAGATAATTCAATTTCTGAAAAACAAGCACAGTTAGAAACAGCAGAAACGGAAGAAGAAATTGCAGCTATCAATCAAGAAATTGCAAAATTACAAGCAACAAAACAAGTATATGAAACCAATAAACAATCTGTTGAAACAGGAATGGCAGAGATTGATAATCAAATTGCTAGTGGAAGGCAGGAATTACAAACTGCAGAAGCACAAATTGATAATGCAAGAAATCAAATTCAAAGTCAAGAAGCAAGTTTACAACAAACAAAAAATAGAACGTATACACAAATTGCAAATGCTAGAAAAGAATTAGAAGCTTCAAAACAAGAAATTGCAACTGCAGAAGCAGAATTAGAGACCAGCAGAGCAGAATTTAATACAAAGATACAAGAAGCGGAAGGAAAATTAATTGATGCAAGAGAAAAGGTATCAGAAATAGAAAAAGCAGAATGGTATATATTAGATAGACAACAAAATACAGGATATAGTAGTTATATCCAAGATACAGAAAGTATAGAAAATTTAAGTGTTGTATTTCCAATTGTATTTTTTGCAATTGCAGCTTTAGTTTCTTTAACTTCTATGACAAGAATGGTAGAAGAGGAAAGACAAGAAATTGGAACCTTGAAAGCATTAGGATACAATAAATTTCATATTATGCTAAAATATATCATTTATTCTAGTTTAGCTTGTATCATAGGTGGCGTTATCGGAATGAATATTGGATTCCAATTACTACCTAGAATTATATGGGATATGTATCAAATGATGTATACATTACCAGAATTTATTGTATCATTTAATCATCAATATTCTTCAATGGGATTAGGATTAATCTACATTTGTATTGTGGGAGCAACTTTATATACCATCTTAAAAGAAGTCAAAGAAACACCAGCAACATTATTAAGACCAAAAGCACCAAAATATGGGAAAAGGGTATTGCTAGAAAGAGTAGGCTTTATTTGGAAACGATTAAAATTTTCGCATAAAGTAACGGTAAGAAATATTTTTAGGTACAAGAAGAGATTTTTGATGACCATTATCGGTATTATGGGATGTACTTCTTTAATATTAGCAGGATTTGGATTAAAAGATTCTATATCTTCTATTTTGCCAAATCAATATGAAGACATATGTCATTATGATATGTTAGTGAGTTTAAAAACTGCCTTAACAGAAGAACAAAGAAATAGTTATATAGAGAATTTAAAACAGAAAGAAGACATACAAGAAGTAGTAGAAACCTATATGGAATCTGGAACAGCGGGAAAAGGTGAAAATAGTGAAACTGTTCAAATTGTTGTTCCAAGTGATAATCAAGAAATTGATAAAGTGATAACATTAAGAGATGTGAAAACAGAAGAACCATTTACATTATCAGAAGAGGGAATTATCATAACAGATAAATTAGCAGAATTAATTGATGCAAAAGTAGGAGATACTATAATGGTGACGACTGCTGATGATAAAGAAAAAGAGATAAAAGTAGTAGGCATAACAGAAAATTACATTATCCATTATGTATATATGTCAAAAGCATTATATCAACAAGTATTTGGAGAAACCTATCATACAAATGTATTATTGGTACAAGACAATAACTTAAATGAAGAACAAGAAGAAACGGTTATGCAAGAAATGGTAGCACAAAATGAGGTTTTAAGTATTACTTTAACGACAACAACTATGAAAACATTAGATGATACCATGAGTTCACTAAATTATGTTGTCATTGTTTTGATTGTATCAGCAGGATTGTTGGCATTTGTTGTATTATATAATTTATCAAATATTAATATAGGTGAAAGAATTAGAGAACTAGCTACTATAAAAGTATTAGGATTTTATGACAGAGAAGTATATGATTATGTAACAAGAGAAACCATTATTTTAACCATTATAGGAATTCTATTAGGGTTAGTGGTAGGATATTTCTTGAATTTCTATATCTTAGGAACTTGTGAAATTAATATTTTACGATTTGAAAAAGTCATTCATCCAATTAGTTATCTTTATGCAACAGCAATTACACTTGTATTTTCAATTATTGTCAATATTGTTACTTATTTTGCCTTAAAGAAAATTGATATGATAGGCAGTTTGAAAAGTGTAGAATAATAAGAGATATATCAAAAAGAAAGAAGATGATAAACATGAGTAAAAAAAGAAAAGATTATTTGCAATGGGAAGAATATTTTATGGCGATAGCAAAATTATCTGCTATGAGAAGCAAGGATCCATCAACACAAGTAGGTGCATGCATTGTAAGTAATGATAATAGAATTCTGTCAATTGGATACAATGGCACACCAAACCGGATATGATGATGATGAGTTTCCATGGGATAGAGAGGGTGTCACGTTAAATACAAAATATCCATATGTATGCCATGCAGAGATGAATGCAATACTAAATTACAGGGGAAGTAAGAAGGATTTAGAAAATGCAAAACTATATGTTGATTTATTTCCATGTAATGAATGTGCAAAAATTATTATACAATCTGGAATAAAAGAGGTGATATATTTGTCTGATAAATATGCAAATTCAGAAAACAATATTGCATCAAGAAGGCTATTTGACAAATGTGGTATCACCTATAAAAAGATAGATTTGGAAACAGAGAAAAAAATTGAAATTGAATTAAAATAAATTTTCAAAAATGTGAAACAAAATGTAAAAAGTGTTTCACATTTTCTGTGTTTTATGATATGATATGCACAAAGTTAATACATTTCGATGAAAGGGATGAAAAAACAAATGGGAAATATCGTTTTATTAGATGAACTAACAATAAATCAAATTGCAGCTGGTGAAGTTATTGAAAGACCAGCTTCTGTTATAAAAGAAATGGTAGAAAACTCAATTGATGCAGGGGCAACCAATATAACAGTAGAAATCAAAAATGGAGGAATTTCTTACATAAAAGTAAGTGACAATGGAAAAGGAATCGCTCGGAGATGATTTAGAAATTGCTTTTGAAAGACATGCAACTAGTAAAATAAGAAGTGCAGAAGATTTAGATACAGTGACATCAATGGGGTTTAGAGGAGAAGCATTAGCTAGTATTGCAGCGATTGCTAATGTAGAAATGGTATCAAAAACACAAGAACAAGAAATCGGTTACCGAATAGTTGTGGAGGCAGGAGATGTTCTAGAAAAAGAAGAGGCAGGTTGTAAAACAGGAACCACCATTACAGTTAGAAATTTGTTTTTTAATACACCTGTTAGATATAAATTTCTAAAAAAAGATTATACAGAATCAGGATATATTGAAGATGTGATTACAAGGATTGCATTAGTAAATCCCAATATTGCTATCAAATTAATTAATACAGGAAAAACTGTGATTCAAACAAATGGTAGTGGAGACATCAAAAGTGTTATATACAGCATTTATGGAAAAGATATTGCAAATGGTGTTATGGAGGTTTCATATAAATATGAAGATATCAATATTGTAGGAGTAGTAGGAAAACCAGAAATTGCACGTTCTAATCGTTCAAATCAATTATTTTTTGTAAATAAACGATATATTAAAGACAAAACCTTAACAGCAGCAACAGAGCAAGCATATAAAGGATTAATTCCAATTGGAAAATTTGGATTTGTCATATTAAATATTGAAATGAATCCGGCTAAAGTGGATGTTAATGTACATCCGGCAAAATTAGAGGTAAGATTTGAAGAGGAAAATAAAGTATTTCAAGCAATCTATCATGCGATAAAAGATACGTTATTAAAAACAGAATTAGTAGCTAATTCAGAAAAAGCACTACATGAAGAAAAAATGGAAACAGCAAGAGAATTGACATTTGAAGAAAGATTAAAAAATTTAAAAGAGGAAAAACAACAAAGACAGGATGTGGGAGGACTATTTTCTTTTAGAAAACAAAATGAAAAACAGATTGAAAGCTATACAGAGGAAGAAGGTAAAATTAAGACAAATGTAGTTGAAGATACACATAAAGATTCTTCTAGTAATATTATAGAAGATGTATATCGTGCAAAAAATAGTACAGAAAACAAAATACATATTGGAGAACCAATCGATACTTCTGATATATTAGCGAAATTAAAACAGATGAAGGAAAACTTAGAAAAAGAAATTAAAGAAAAAAATATCAAGATGCCTGTTACACAGGCTGAAGAAAATATAGATATTCAAACAAAAGAAAATCAGTATACAGAAGAAACACTAAAAGAGGAAAAAGAGGAATATAGTATAAAACAGAAACAAGAAGAAAACAATGATGATATCAAGACAAGTGCAGATGCACCAAAAGTAGAAAATGAAGATGGTAGTAATATAAATGTGACAGATGAAACAGAACATCTTCATGAAGAGCAAAAATCCACAACTAGTGAGCAAACAGTGGATAACACAAATGAAATTATTGAAAATATAGAAAATCCAGAAATTAAGCAGGAATTTAAAGAAATTAAAGAAAAAATGGAACAATTAAATGATAATCCTCAAGTGGTGACAGATGATTTTAATGAGATGTATGCGAAATTGTTTGGAAGATTACCAATACAAGATGAAGAAGAAAAAGTAGAGGAGAAAAAGGAAGAAAAAGATATTGATATATTAAAAGATAATGTATCTGTATTTGAGGGAATAGAAGAATATCAAAAACCAGCATATAAATTTATTGGCATTGTATTTAAGACATATATCATTATAGAAATTGGACAAGAAATGTATATTTTAGATCAACATGCTGCACATGAAAGAATTATGTATGAAAAAGTAAAAGAAAATTACTATAGTGAATCAAGTAAAGATTCTCAAATGTTGCTATTACCAGATGTCATTACATTAACACATAAAGAAATGGATATTGCAAAAGAAAATATGGAAATGTTTAGAAAAGCAGGATTTACCTTAGAAGAGTTTGGAGAAAATACAATTAAGTTAACAGGTGTTCCAACTGTTTGTATTGATTTGGACACCAAAGAATTATTTTTAGAAACCTTAGATGAAATTAATACAGTAGCAAGAACAGCAAAACAAGAAAAAGAAGAAAAATTTATAGCAACAGTTGCTTGTAAAGCAGCAGTAAAAGCGAATATGGCATTAGACGCAAAAGAAGTAGAAAGCTTAATGGATAAATTGTTATCATTACCAAATCCATTTACTTGTCCACATGGTAGACCAACTGCTATTAAAATGACAAAATATGATATCGAAAGAAAATTTGCTAGAAAGTAGGGAAACAAAATGACAATAATTATGATTGCAGCAGTATTCATATTCATCATTAGTATAGTATGGATATGGCATAATTTAGGAAATATAGAAAAACCAAGGAAAATACTATTTATCCTTATAGGACTATTAATAATGTATCTGATAACAGTATTACTATATCATCTTTCAAGTTCAGATATTACATATCCAAGTGAAGAAGTACAAAAAACAGTATCTAACACATTAATATTAGTTTTTACAGGATTGAATTCATTAATATTATTACCTTTTACAGCCAATGTGTTTGATAAAATTCTGGAAGAGGAGATTGAAAAAAATCAAGCACAAAAAAGGTTTATTGTTATCTTAATCATATTCTTGGTATGTATATTTGTAGAAACAGGATATTTGAAAGATACACAAGAGGGAATTATCAATATATATAATGAGGTGCAAAATGCAGAAAAATAAAGTGATTGTAATATGTGGGCCAACTGCATCAGGAAAAACAGCATTATCTATTGAATTGGCAAAACAAATAAATGGTGAAATTGTATCCTGTGATTCTATGCAGATTTATAAGGATATGAATATTGGAACAGCAAAACCTACAACAGAAGAGATGCAAGGAATTAAACATTATCTAATAGGATATGTATCACCAGAAGAAAGATATAGTGTGGCAGATTATAAAAAAGATGCTAAAAGAGCTATAAAAGAAATTATTGAAAAAGGGAAAATGCCAATTGTTGTTGGTGGTACAGGCTTATATCTTGATAGTTTGATTTATGAAATTGAATATCAAGATATCAAACTAGATGAAGCATATCGAAATCAATTGGAAAAGGAAGTTCAAGAAAAAGGATTAGAAGCATTATATGAAAGAGCAAAAATGATAGATCCAAAAGCAATCGAAAAGATAAGTGCTACAGATAAAAAAAGAATATTGAGGATATTAGAGATTTATCATGCAACTGGAAAAACAAAAACAGAGCAAGAAATTGAATCTAGAAAAAAAGAAGTAGAATATGATTATAAAGTTTATGCTTTAAATTGGGATAGAGAAAAATTGTATGATAGAATTAATAAACGAGTAGACATTATGATAGAGCAAGGTTTGATTCAAGAAGTAGAGGAAATTTTGCAGAAATATCAAAAATTTCCTACAGCAATGCAAGGCCTAGGATATAAAGAAGTGGTAGACTATTTAAATGGTATATATACAAAAGAGGAAATGGTAGAAAAAATAAAAATGGAAACAAGAAGGTATGCTAAAAGACAATTAACATGGTTTAGGAAAAATAAGCAAACGATATGGATAGATGCAGAAGATACCATACAAAAGAACATAAATATCATTTTAAAGGACATTTAAGGAATTGTAATAAATTCCCTTGATGAAAGGAATGATTATGAAATTGAAAGAACAAAAAAATGAGATTTTGGAAAAGGAAGAAAAAAAACCAAAGAATTTAAAACAAAAAAAGAATTTTAATAAAAAAATTATTATATATATTGCACTTGGTTTAGTTGTCATATATCTGATATATACAATTTACTTATTAATTAAACAGCCAACAGATATTTTTACGCTGGAGGAAGGCACTTTATATTCAGAGGAAACCGATATAGGATATATTATAAGAGATGAAGTGGTGATTCAAGGTGAAAACTATAAAAACGGAATGGAAAAAATAAAGTCTGAAGGAGAAAAGGTGGCTGTTAATGAAGCTGTATTTCGATATTATACGAAAAATGAAGATTCACTAAAACAAAAAATAGCAGAATTAGATACAAAAATACAAGAGGCAATGGCAAATGAAACCGAAACAGAATTATTTCCGAGTGATATAAAATCCTTAGAAACACAAATTGAAGAGAAATTAGCTGGAATTAGTAATATAAAGGATACAACAAAATTAGAAGAAACGAAAAAAGAAATAAATGAACTAGTAACGAAAAAAGCGAATATTGCAGGAGATTTAAGTCCACAAGGTTCTTATCTAAAAGAATTAATAGAGGAAAGAAAAAATTATGAAAGTGAATTAAATTCAGGAGCAGAATATGTAAATTCGAGTAAAAGTGGAGTGGTTTCATATAAAGTAGATGGGTTTGAGGATGTATTAAAGCCGACAGACGAATGTTTTTCCTCATTAAGTAAAGATTATTTGGAAACATTGGATTTAAAAACAGGAAAAACCATTCCTACAAGTGATGAATCAGGAAAAATAGTGGATAATACATATTGCTATATTGCCACCATAACGAATACAGAGGAAGCTAAAAATGCAAAAGTAGGAGATAAGGTAAATGTAAGATTACCAAGTGGAGAAGAGGTTTCAGCAGAAATCAGTTATATATTGGAAGAAGAAAGCGGAGAAAGAGTATTAATTATAAAAATAGAAAAAGGTGTCGAAGAATTAATTAATTATAGAAAAATTTCATTTGATTTAATTTGGTGGAGTGCGCAAGGATTAAAGATTCCAAATCAGGCAATTGTTAAAGAAAATGAGTTAGCATATGTGGTAAGAAATAGAGCAGGATATTTAAATAAAATATTAGTAAAAGTGAAAAAAGAGGGAGATAAATATTCGATTGTAGAGCCTTATGATACAGAAGAATTAAAAGAGTTAGGATTTACGAGTGAGGAAATTATATCCTATAAAAAAATCAGCTTATATGATGAAGTAATATTAAATCCGGATTTATCAAAAGTGGATGAATAATATTACAATAATATTACAAAAATATTAAAATCATATTACATTTTAAAAAAGTATTGACAACTTCAAAAAAAAAGTAGATACTTAGTACAAATGAATACAAAGGAAGTAATTTAGGAGGTTTTTTTATGTCAGGAGCATTAATGGATAAAGTTTGGGGACTTTTTGGAATGGACTCAGCTGAACCAGAAGAATATGAGGATGAAGATATCTATGATTATGATAATGAAGAAGAGGTAGAAGAGGATAAAAAATTATTCAATAGAAAGAATAATAAAGTAGTTAATATGCAACAAGGACAACCAAATGCAATTAAAATGGTAATTTCACAACCAACTACTTTTGAACAATCAGATGAGATTTGTAGCTTTTTAAAAGAAAGAAAATCTGTTATTGTTAATTTAGAATATGTCAACAAAGATGTAGCAAGAAGAATTGTTGACTTTATTAGTGGAGGGGTATATGCATTAGATGGATATATTCAAAAAGTATCTAATTCTATTTTCTTAGTTGCACCATCAAATTATGAAATTACAAATGAAATGGCTAGAGAAGAAATTAAAAGTAAATTATCCGTTTCATGGCTAAAAAATAATGGAATAAACTAATAAGAATTTATCAAGGGGTCTTTGTGCCTGTTTATAAGGAGGAAATATGATTACACCATTAGATATAGAAAATAAAAAATTCTCTAAACAAATGATGAATGGATACAATGTAGAAGAAGTAGACGATTTTTTAGATGATTTGACAGTTGATTATGGAAAAAATTATAAAGAAATCACAGAACTAAGAACACAAGTAGAAGAATTAAATAAAAGTTTAGAGCATTATAAAACAATTGAAAAAACATTACAAGATACATTAGTTATGGCACAAACGACAGCAGAAGATATTAAAAATGTAGCTAAACAACAAGCAGATCAAATCATTAATGATGCAAAAAGTTCAGCCAAACAACAAGCAGATGAATTAGAAAATCAAATCGTACTAAAAACGAAGGAATTAGATGATATAAAAAAACAATTTGATATATATAAAGCGAAAATGGAGTCTCTTTTAATTTCACAATTAGAATTGTTAAAAGATGTTAATAAAGAAGATTAATTATAAAATTTACAAAAGACTATCTACTATGCTGGATAGTCTTTTTGCATTATTTAAAAAAATAAAGAATTTGAAAGTAAATAGTAGTATTTTAAAGAAAAATATTACAAAATAGGGAATATATTACAGAACTGTTAAATGTATGTTACATTTCTATGAATAGTATTGACTTTGCAGGAAAAAGGTTTAAAATGATATTAGTAAAGAAAGGTTAAAATATGAGGATTATAGCAGGAAAAGCAAGAGGAACGAAATTGTATACTTTAGAAGGTGAAAATACAAGACCTACATTAGATAGAGTAAAAGAGTCATTATTCAATATTATACAAGATCAAATACAAGATACTTGTTTTTTGGATTTGTTTTCTGGAAGTGGTGCAATTGGTTTAGAAGCATTAAGTAGAGGTGCTAAAAAGGCAATACTTTGCGATAATTCAAAGGAAGCATGTCATATAATACAGCAAAATATAGACAAGACACACTTATCAGAAAATGTGGAAATCTATCAAATGGATTTTAAAAAAGTCCTAAAAGATAAAATAACTGATAAATTAGATATTGTATTTTTGGATCCGCCATATAAAACCGATTTTGCAATAGAAGCAATAGAATTAATCATAAAAAAAGAATTATTAAATGAAAATGCAATGATAATTATAGAAACTGATAATAAAGAAAAGATAATGAGTCAATTAAAAAATATGAATTGTGAAATAAGTGATACTAGAAAATATGGACGTGCATATCTTATATTCTTAAAAAGGATATAGATGACTAGAAAGGGGCAAAACCATGGAAATATTTACATTGTTAGAAACATTAGAGGATTTGTTAGAGAGAAGTAGGAATTTACCTTTTTCTTCTAAGAGTGTTGTTGATAAAGATGAAATGTTAGATTTAATAAAAGAAATTCGACTAAAATTACCAGATGAATTAAAACAAGCAAAATGGGTAAAGGAAGAAAGACAAAGAATATTAGTAGAAGCACAAAAAGAAGCTGATGGAATTGTAAAAGAGGCAGAAAATAGAATCATAGCCATGATAGATGAGCATGAAATTACAAGAAAGGCATATGATCAAAAAACAGAGATTATTGAAACTGCAAATGAGATGTCAAGAGAAATATCAAAAGGAACAAAAGAATATGCGGATAGCTTATTAGGAACTACAGAAGATGTTATGAAAGAAACATTAGAAAAATTAGAAACTAATATGTCTGAGGCATTAAAACTAATGGAGATTTCATTACAAGATACTATAAAGACAATACAAAATAGTAGAAAAGAATTAAAATAATGATCAGAAGTCAGATTCAGAAGTCAAAGAAACTGTGGCTTTTGATTTCTGACTTTCGTTGTGTTTAGACGAACATGAGATAGCAGAAGGGATGGTTTAAATGGCAAAAAAAAGAAGATATAAAAAAAGTAAAAAGACAGCATCAAAACTAGATTTAGCAGTTGTTATCATTATTATGCTAAGTATATTATTAGCTGTCTTAATATATACAAAATCAGGTGTTGTGGGGATAAAACTAAATGAAATATTAGGTGGTATGTTTGGTATTATGCAATATGTACTTCCAATTGGAGGATTTGCAATTGGAATCAAATTAGCAACAGATGGAAGAGATACATTAACTTCTAAATTGATACAATATGCCATTTTTATTGTTAGTTTATCTGTATTATTTAGTGTGATTCAAATTTCTAGTGGAGAATTACAATCAGAAAAAGAATTATCAGAAGTGGTAAAGGATGCATATGCTTTAGGAGAACAAAGCAAAGGAGGAGGTGCCATAGGTGCAGTAGCAGCTGTTCCACTTGCTAAATTGTTAGGAGATATAGGTGCTGTTATTCTTTGTGTAGGTGTAGCAGTTGTATTTTTAGTATTTACATTTGGAATTAATATGTCTGACTTAATTAATATGTTTGTTGAAAAGCTTGAAGAAAAAAGAGAAGAAAGACTAGAAGAAAAAGAGGAAAGAAATAGAGAAGAAATCAGAGAAACGGCACAAGAAAGAAGAAAAAGAGAACGTGAAGAAAGAATGGCAGAAAAAGCCAGAATAAAAGCGGAAAAAATTGAAAAGGCGCAAAAAGATAAAGAATTAATGGATAATCAAATAAAAATTAATTTTGGTGGTAGAATATTAGATGAACCAGAAAATACAAAAGGACTAAAAAAATATGATCATTCAAATGATGATTTGGAGCCATTAACAAGAGATAGCAAAAAAGAAATGCAACCAGATGTTATAGAAAATAACTTATTTAAACAGGAAGAAGAAAAGAAGGAAGATAAGAAAAAAGAGGTACTTCAATTAGAACATGCGATGGTAGTAGAGGATGAACATTATGAATATCCACCAATTGAATTATTAAGCAAGGGAAAAGCGAAAACATTAAAAGGTGGTGCTAAAGCTTTAACAGATACAGCAACAAAATTACAAAAAACCTTATATAGTTTTGGTGTATCTGCAAAAGTGGAAAATGTTTCTGTTGGTCCTGCCATTACAAGATATGAATTAAAACCAGCAGAGGGAGTCCGTGTTAGTAAAATTGCAAACTTGGCAGATGATATTGCTTTAAATTTAGCAGCAGAAACGATTAGAATTGAAGCACCAATACCAGGTAAACAAGCTGTAGGAATAGAAGTACCTAATAAAGAAAAGGAAACAGTACATCTAAGAGAAGTATTGGAAAGTAAAGAGTTCCAAAATAATAAATCAAAATTGACAATTGCTTTAGGAAAAGATGTTGCAGGAAATACACAATTAGCAGATATTGCAAAAATGCCTCATGTTTTAATTGCAGGTTCAACAGGTTCTGGTAAGAGTGTGTGTATCAATACCATTATTACAAGTATTATATATAATGCAAAACCAAGTGAAGTAAAATTGGTAATGGTAGATCCAAAAGTAGTAGAATTATCTGTATATAATGGAATACCACATTTATTAATACCAGTTGTAACAGATCCAAAGAAAGCAGCAGGAGCGTTGGCTTGGGCTGTTCAAGAAATGGATGACAGATATAATAAATTTGCGGGCAAAGGTGTAAGAGATTTAAAAGGATATAATAAAGCTATTGAAAAAGAGGGTGGAATCGGAAAACTTCCTCAAATTGTCATTATTGTTGATGAGTTAGCAGACTTAATGATGGTAGCTGCCAAAGATGTTGAAGAAGCAATTTGTCGATTGGCACAAAAAGCAAGGGCGGCAGGAATGCATTTAGTCATTGCAACACAAAGACCATCCGTAGATGTTATCACAGGATTAATCAAGGCAAATATTCCATCAAGAATTGCGTTTGCGGTATCATCACAAGTGGATTCTAGAACCATTTTAGATACAATAGGTGCAGAAAAATTATTAGGAAAGGGAGATATGTTGTTTTTCCCTTCAGGTGCACCAAAACCATCTAGAGTACAAGGTGCATTTGTGTCAGATGAAGAAGTTGAGAAAATCGTAGACTTTGTAAAATCAAATGGAACAGCAACCTATAGTGAGGATATACTAGAAAGTATAGAAAATAATAATAAAACAGATAAGGAATTAGCACAAGAGCAAGCAGCAGATGATGATACAGATCCATTTTTAATGGATGCTATCCAAACAGTGGTAGAAACAGGACAAGCCTCTACATCATTTATACAAAGAAGATTTAAGGTAGGATATGCAAGAGCAGGTAGAATTATTGACCAAATGGAGGAAAGAGGCGTTATTTCTGGATATCAAGGAAGTAAGCCAAGAGAAGTATTAATGACTTTAGAAAAATTAAATGAATTAAAGATGGGAACAAATGAGGTAAAAGAGGGATAATGACCAAAACAAGGAAACTAATGATAGTATATAAAGTGTTTTTATTATTAGTTGATTTATATTCTTGAATACAGGAGAAAACATGGAAAGAGAAAAATTAGATGAAATATTAACTGAATTAACTAATATATCAAAAGCTAATGATATGCAAGAAGGCATACAATTATTTGATAAACTTTGCGAATTAATAGGGTATCCTAAAATTCCACTAGAAGATTTAATAAATAGTGACAATCAGGATATATTCCAACAAGAACTAAAAAAATGTATTTCATTTATTGAAACAAAAATTAAAGTAGAAGATGTAGATTATTTCTATAGTCATTTAGATGAAGAATGGATTGTATTTATTAGAGATGATAAAAAGATAGAGCAATTAGAAAGAATAACAAATGAAAATTATAAAGTTTATGTGATAGGGACAATAGAAGATGATGGGAAGAGAGAAGCATTATTAGCAGAATTAACAGCTGGAGAGCATGAACCAGAAGAAAAAACTAGCGAAAGTAAGGATACATTACAAGAGGTATTGGAAAAAAATGAATATTCACTAACGGATAAGCAAAAAGCACAAGTTAGAAATTTGTATGAAAAAAATAATGATTTACTAGAAACTATAAATTTTAAAATATTAGATGAAAAATATGCGGATTTAGAAGATAAATTATCTATTATAACAAGTTATCAAGATATACAACAGCAAATTATAAATTTAGATGATATGCAGTATAAAATATTTATAACAACATTGAAAGAACATGAAGAAAGAAATGGAGAATGGATAAATTTTGCATCTAAAATTATTTCAAATTTATATAGCAGACAATATGAAGCGTTATTAAGTGATATAAAGGATAAAGAATTAACTAAAGAAGAAATAAGAACTGTTGGAAATATACTATCAAAAGAAAATATTTTTAATATAAAAAATTTAGAGGAAGCAAAAAGATATGAAGAAATAAAAAATCAAGTATGTGAACTAATTATAAAAGATAGTAATTCTAAAAAATTAGAACAATATCCTAATATAATGATGCTATCAGATATATCAAGAAAAAAACTAGCAGTTTTACAAAAAGTTTATGGGCAAACGTTAGAGGAGGCAATGTACTTATTAGACATATATGGAGCTGATGTAGATAATTTAAAAATTACTGATGAAAATAAAAGTTATATTGAATATATAAAAAGCTTGCAAATAATAGAAGAAACTGGTGATATAGAATTACTTAAAAAAATATATGAAAAAAGTGAAACAATTACATTAGATAATATATATGATGTTGAAATGATAGAAGAGGGATTAAAAAATGCCTATTTGGAAACATATAATGAAAAATTGTATCAACCAAAAGAAAAAGATTTGTTACAAACGATAGAAGAAAATGGTCAAGAAATTCCTATATATGATGCAGGAACAGAATTTTCTATGTCTGTAAGTTCAATTAGTGCATATGTTAGAGAAACAGAATTAGATAGCTATAAAGAAGATTGGAATAGACCTAAAACAGCATCTCAAGGTTTTTGCACAAGTTATGTAAGAAACGATATGTTAGCTACTGCAACTATATCAAATGTTTTATATGGATTTATAAATTATGATAAAGGGACATTAATGAAAGCAGGAAGAGAACCTTTGGGTTCAGATGCTTCAAAATTTAAGATAGAAGCTAACTTTGTGAAATTTCTTTCAGAAGATGAAATGATTAATTATACCAACCAGCTCAATGAATTATTGTTCAATCGCAATAATGCAAAAGGAGAAAGAAAACAGCCAGACTACATTGTATTTATAAAAGAGAGACAAGAAGTGAGTGGATATGTTTGGGAAAATACTAAAAAAGCAGCAGCTGAATTTGGTATACCAATCGTTATCATAGACAAAGAAAAATGTGCGAAAAGTGAAGAACAAAAAATATCTAGTATGTTAGATGAGTTCATAAAAAAAGGAGATAATGAATTATTACAAAAAGCTTGTCAAAAATTTAGCAATAATAAAGAGGGAAATTCAACATATTTTACTGAAGAAAAATGGAAAACTATGTGTCAGGAAAAGGGAATAGAAAATATCCCATCATTGCCAAATAGGGAAGAAGAATTTCTTAAAAAATGTAGAAGAACAAGGGCACATGAAAAAAGAAAAACGGAAGATGAGAAACAAGATTCAGAAGAAAGTGAATTTATTCAGTATGAGGAATTAAAAGAAAACTACGAGCAAACAAATCAAACAGAAAAAGAAAAAGCAATGGCGGAATTAAAGAAAAGAGCGAAGTTAATAATAAAAATGAGTCAACAAGAAATGGAGGGACAAGAGGATGTCTCAAAATAAAGAAAAAGAAGAATTCAAAAATAGATTGGGACAAGTTGCAAAAAGTATTATAGAGATAGCTAAAGAAGAAGGACTTAGTAAAAGTAAATGTAAGACAGATGAAAAAGGAGAAAAGAAAGGATGAATGATGACAAGTACGCAAAAGCTTGTACAGAAGTATTAATGCTTATACCATACATAGATAAACAGTATTCAAAGAAAATTTCTGGAAACTTTATAAATTTGATTGAAAAAATTAGTGATAAAGAGTATATTCCTAATATTGACATAAATAAAAAATTAAAAGAGCAAAAACTCCTAAAAGAAACAAGGGCTATTTTGGCATTAATCTATAGAGATTATATATGTACTAAAGAAGAAAGAGAAATACTATTATTGCAAGAAAAAGAAGAAAGTGAAAGAATAGAAAAAGATAAGCAAGAAAAATATAATATTGATTTTGAAAAAATAGTAGAAAAAAGAAAGCAAAAGAATATCATAGAAAACCTACAAACAGAAAACAAAAATGCATTGATAGAAGTACAAAAAGAAAAATGGTACCAAAAACTAATTTCAAAAATATTAAAATTTTTCAAAAGGAAATAGGAAAGGAGAAGAATATGCAAAAGAAAAAAGAAAAATTTTTGGATAAAATTGTAAAAAAAGATTATAATAATGAACTTGAAACGATTTTAGAAAAAAAAGCTTTTGATGAAAGTGCTAAAAATCTTCTCCTTAATATAGTATATAAAATAGAAGCGTCTTATAAAGACTATGAAAAAGTGAAAACACATGTAGCATCAAAAGAAGAATATATACAACATTTTATTAAAATGATAAAAGAAAATTGTGAAAGTATTAATATTTGCAAAATAAATTCTAAAGAAAGTGATATTTTAGGTGATAAAACTTTTTTAGTAGATAAAGAAAGCAAAAGAATTATATGTTATCCGATTGAAAGAAAATTACTATACTGTATAGCGAAAATTAGTAAACATGATGAAATTATCAAAGAAAAACATCAAATTATATGTAAAACTTTATCGAATCTAATTAATATTGGGAATAATATTGAAACAGTGGAACCACTGAGAGATTTTAATGGATATTCATGGACAACCATTCCTAGAGAAATTGAAAGTATTTCATATAATATAATTTATCAAAATTTAAGAATATTAATGGGACATGATTTTTTAGAAAAATGGATTGATAATAAACAATTTATTATTGATTATATAGAATTGTTCAAAAGTAAATTAGAGGAAAAATATGGTGTTAGAAATCAAAAGGAAATAATAAAAACATTAGAAAAATTATCAGTATTATTAGAATTGAAATATAATCCTAAAGAAATAGAAACATATCAGAAGAATAAAAAAGAAACGAAAGAACAACTAGATAGAATAGAAGATAAAGAGAAGTTTATTGAAGCGATTACGAAACAAAAAAGAGATTTGGCAGAAGAAATTAAACGAATAGATGAAACCACTAATAATAAAGATTTGCTACAAAATGAATATATAAAAAGAAATGAAAAATTACCTTTAAAAAAGAAAATATTTAGTGTAAGAATCTTATCAAAATTAATGCATGAAGAAAGAGAACAAAAAATAAAGGAATTAGAAAAGTTAAACGAATTATTAAATCCAAAAAAGTTTGTAGCTTATAAAAAAGAAATGGAAGAAAGATATGGCTATTTAAAATTAGTAGATATAAAGGATATTGATAAAGAAATTGAAGAAGCCATAATCAAATTACAAAAAGTATTTTTGAGATGTTATAAAACGAAAATAAAACAAGTAGAAAATAAAACAGAGATATTGGAAGATATTTACGAATTTAGATATTATCATCTATTACCATTTAATGAAAATAACAATATATATGAGGTAAAGGCGCTAGAAAAAGATATAAAAGAAGTAAGACAATTGTTAATAAAAAAAGCACAAGAATTAAAGATTATGATAATTACATCAAAAAATGAAGATATAGATGATGAAATATTAAAACAGATATTTAATATACGAGCAATTTCATTGGAAGAAATATATATCAAATTAACAAAAGAAAAAGATGTATTTTATGTACAATTATTTGACGAAGATGCATTTGAAGAAAAAATAGAATTAACAAACTTCGGAAATCTAAACAAAAAAGATTTAGAAATCAAATTAAACAAAAAGATAAAAGTTTTTAATTAATGGAGGATATTTATGAAAATTACATTTTTAGGGGCAACCAGAACGGTAACAGGTTCAAACTTTTTAGTAGAAGGTGCTGGAAAGAAATTTTTAGTGGATTGTGGAATGTGGCAAGGAAAAGCGGAACAAGAAATGGAAAATAGTCAAGAATTTGAATTTAATCCATTAGATATTGATTTTATGCTTTTAACACATGCACATATAGATCATTCTGGAAGGATTCCTAAATTATATAAAGAAGGATTTAGAAATAAGGTATATGCACATAAGGCAACTTGTGATTTATGTGCCTTAATGCTACCAGATAGTGGACATATACAAGAAACAGAAGCAGAATGGAAGAACAAGAAAAGAAAGAGAAAAGGCGAGGAACCAATAGAACCAATCTATACTGCTGAACTAGCAGCGAAATCATTGGAAATATTTGAACCAGTACAATATGACCAAATTATTGAGATAACACCAGAAATCCATGTAAGGTTTAATGATGCAGGTCACATGTTAGGATCAAGTATTATTGAAGTATGGGTTAAAGAGGATGGAAAAGAAACAAAAACGGTATTTACAGGAGATATTGGAAATAATGATATACCGCTTTTAAGTCCGCCAACTATGATAGAGGATACAGATTTTCTTGTTATGGAGTCTACTTATGGAAGTAGATTACACATGAGAAATGATGAGAAGGCAGAAATATTTTTAGATGTTGTATCAGAAACATTAGATAATGGTGGTACAGTTGTTATTCCATCATTTGCAGTAGGAAGAACACAAGAAATTTTATATGAAATTAATAAGCTAAAAGATGAGCATGATGATGAAGAGTTTAGAAGAAAGTATAGGACATTAATGAAGGCACCTGTATATGTAGACAGCCCTCTTGCAATTTCTGCAACAGAAGTTTTTAGAGAAAATACAGAATTATTTGACGAAGAAACCAAAGCGGAAATTATGAGAGGTGATAATCCTTTGGAATTTCCTGGATTAAAATTCACAAGGACTGCAGACGAATCTAAAGAATTGAATGAAGATCAAACACCAAGTATTATTATATCTGCTAGTGGTATGTGTGAAGTGGGAAGAATTAAACATCATTTAAAACATAACTTATGGAATCCAAAAAGCACCATCCTTTTTGTAGGATATCAAGCACCAGGAACATTAGGATATAGCATAGTAAATGGAGCCAAAACAGTAAAAATATTTGGAGAAGAAATTGCTGTTAATGCAAGAATAGAATATATAGAAGGGTATTCTGGACATGCAGATCAAGAATTATTAATGAATTGTATATATTCTTATATAAAAAAGCCAAAACATATCTTCCTAGTACATGGAGAGCCAGAATCACAAGATGTATTAGCAGATAAAATAGAAACAGAAACCAAAATCGGGGTAACAATACCAGAATTTGGAGAAACATATGAATTAAATGATGAAATTGTCATGACACATAAAATAGAAAGAAGAGTTAATAAAACAGTTAAATCAGAGATTTTAGAAAGATTAGAGAAATTAAAAGACGAATTGAAGGATATGGAAGTCTATGTTCATCAAGATTTACAAGATGAGAACTTAAGAGATGTAGATATCTTTAGAATTAACGAAAAGATAAAAGATTTAGAAAAACAAATTTTAAACGTGATTGAAGGATAAAACATTCATATCACGAAAGGAGAACTTATGGAAAACAAGTATTTAAATGAAGCAATTATTGGAAATAAAAAGATGTTAGTTACTTATACGGCAAAAGGAGAATTGCAAAGATTATATTTCCCAGAAAGAGAAAATAGACAATATATTCATTTTTTTCATACTGGTGTAAAAGTCAATAATTCAGATTTAATTTACTTACATGATGATATTAATAATGTATATAAACAATATTATGATACAGATACAAATGTTTTAAATACAGAAATAACCAATACATATTTTAATTTAACGATGCTTCAAACTGATTGTGCGTTAATTAAAGAAAATAATGTACTATTAAAAAGATATACTTTTATAAATGAAGGTAAGATAGATTTAAATTTGGAATTTTATATACATTCAGAATTGTTATCAGATGAAAACAATCATGTTAGTTGTAGAGTATTAGACAGTGGAATGTTACAATATGCGCATGATTTTACAGTTTCTACTTTTGCCAAAGGATATCATATTGATAAACATCAAATTAATGGAAGTAAAGAAACCATAAAAAGAACAGAAATATATGATAAAGATTATATAGGTATGTCAAAAGATTCAAGTATCAGTTATCAATTAGGTGTTATCCATCCAAATGAGAAAAAAATAATAGAAATATGTATATTGGTTGATGAAAATAAAAATATATCTGAATTAGAAGATGAAATAGATAGAATCAGAAGAAAAGATTTGAATAAAGAATATGTGGCAACAAAAGCATATTGGAGAAAATATTTAAAAGCACACAATGGGTTAGATTTAAAAGAACCAGAAAATAGTTATGAAGAGAAAATATATGAGATATATAAAAGAAGTATCTTGTTATTTCCATTATTAACCAATCAAGAAACAGGAGGAATTATTGCTTCACCAGAAATTGATGAGCATTTTACAAACTGTGGAAGGTATGCATATTGCTGGCCAAGAGATGCAGTGTTTATTACAAAGGCAATGGATATTTTAAATATGCAAAAAGAAACCGAGAAATTCTATAAGGTATTTTGTAAGATGACACAAAGTAAAAATGGAATGTGGGAACAACGCTTCTATACAGACGGAAAATTAGCACCTTGTTGGGGATATCAAGTAGATGAAACAGCAAGTGTTGTATATGGTGTATATGAACATTATCAATATACAAAATCTGAAAAGTTCTTAAAAGACAATTTAAAGATGTGCGAAAAAGCAATAGATTTTCTAAAAAAATATGTGAAACAATGGTTAGAAATAAAAGATGAAAAAGAAGATATTGTAAAAGAAGAAATTGAAAATAGTAGTTATGCTAATAAAAATAAAATACATATTAGTTATGATATTTGGGAAATGCATGAAGGTGTTCATTTATATTCTTTATCAAGTATATATGCTGCTTTTGAATGTATGATGCATATATATAGAACATTAGATAAAAATGTATCTGATTTTGATAACAATCGACTAAAGGAAGAAAAGATATCAAAAATAGAAAAAGAATTAAAATATCTTCAATTAAAAATTAAGAATTTTATTAATGACAAATTATATGATGCAGAAACAAATTCTTACTATAGAAATACAGAGGATAAAAAAATGGATATCAGTATGTTAGGAGCAGTAGAACCATTCCATGTATTTGAACCAAAAGAAAGAAAAATGGTAAATACAGTGGAAAAAATGAATTTAAGTATTAGAACTTATACAGGTGGATATCAAAGATTTGAATATGATCATTATATGAATGGAAATCCATGGCCAATTGCAAACTTATGGATGACATTATACTATTTAGATGCTGGAGAAAAACAAAAAGCAAAAGAAGCATTTGATTTTGTTGTAAAGACAGTAGGAAAACATTATTTCTTAGGAGAACAAATTGATAATCAAACATTAAAACCAAATTGGGTAATTGGTTTAGGCTGGAGTCATGCTATGTTTATTATTGTATTAGAAAGATTATATAAGAATAAATAAAGAAAAAGAGAAATGTGAATTTCTCTTTTTTTAAAAATATTTAAAAAAAGTATTGACATAAAAGTACAAAGATGTTAATATAATTTTACTACGAAAGATTTAGCAAATTTTATGTCAAAAAATACCATAAAAAATATTAAAAAATCTTTTAAAAAACTATTGACATAAAAAAATAAAAATGCTATTATAAATAAGTACCTTGCAACAGACAAAAAAATAAAAAACAAGAGAATTAGTAATAATTGCACATTTAAATAAGAACCACAAAAAGGAATTACTAGTTTTTTATTTTGCCCAAAATAAAAAAATAAAAAAATGTCAAAAAAAGTATTGACAAAGAAAACAAGGTATAGTATAATGCAACTCGTTCCTCAAGAGGAACAAGGAAAAGTACATTGAAAAGTAAACAATAAAATCCTTTAGAGAATAAACCGAAGCGGAAAATATTTCGAAAGAAATAGAGTACCGAACAAGTAAATTTTTTAAAAGTTTTTTAGCCAAAAAAGAAAGAAGTTTAAAGAGCTTGAAAAAACACTTTAGTTTGATTTATATAGAAGATCGAAAGATCGAAGATATAGATACCAAAAACAAGAGAGTTTGATCCTGGCTCAGGATAAACGCTGGCGGCGCACATAAGACATGCAAGTCGAACGGACTTAACCATTAGTTTACTATTGGAGCGGTTAGTGGCGGACTGGTGAGTAACACGTAAGCAACCTGCCTGTTAGAGGGGAACAACAGTTAGAAATGACTGCTAATACCGCATATGCCATAGTGAGGACATCCTCACAGTGGGAAAGGAGCAATCCGCTAACAGATGGGCTTGCGTCTGATTAGATAGTTGGTGGGGTAATGGCCTACCAAGTCGACGATCAGTAGCCGGACTGAGAGG
>CALXKD010000016.1 GCA_944388795.1 uncultured Clostridia bacterium | reverse complement strand
AATGAGCCAGTATTTTAGCAGTAATGCCATGTCACTTTATCTTTATACATTGAACGAAGGATGGTAAGGACTATTTAATAAAATAGATCCAGTGTGAATTAAGAGGGTTAATGGTAAAGAAAGTTTCTAGATAAATTTTAAAATCAAATAAAAATGTACGATGTACGCTTTTTAGTGTATTTATTAAAAATGTTATTAAGTTTAATAATATAAAAATAAAAAATCAAGAAAAATGAAGATATCGAGAGATAATCGTTCATTTATAGTAAGAGGAGGAATATGTTATGGAATTTAATAGATGTAGTAGATGTGGAAGTTTTTATGTAGCACAAGGTAATGTTTGTCCAAAATGTAGTGCTAAAGATGGTATGGAATTTTCTAATTTTGTTAATTATGTACAAGAAAATGGATTAAATCATTCTTTAGATACCATTTCTGGTCAAATTGGTGTTTCAGTAAAAAATTTAAATAGATTTTTAGAATATGAAGATTTCAAGCCATATAAATCAGAAATTCAAAATATTGGTAAAAAAGGAAATTTAGGAAATACTGGTATTACATTAAATTAGTTTTTTAAAACGGAGTCTTCTATCCGTTTTTTATTATATTTATTTTATACACATATATTATTTGAAAGGATGGAATTTGATGAAAAATGTTTTTGATATTTTAGACGAAAGAGGATATATTGAGCAATTAACACACCCAGCAGAAATTAAAGAGCTTTTTGCAAAGGAATCTGTTCCTTTTTATATTGGAATTGATCCTACTGCTGATAGTCTTCATGTTGGTCATTTTGTTTCATTAATGGTAGCAAGTCATATGCAAAAATGTGGACACAAACCTATTATCTTAGTAGGTGGTGGTACAGCAACGATTGGTGATCCATCAGGAAAAACAGATATGAGAAGAATGATGTCAAGAGAAGAAATTAACCACAATGTAGAATGTATCAAAAAACAAGTAGAAAAATTTGTTAGTTTTGAAGGAGAAAATGCAGCTATTATTGTTAATAACGCTGATTGGTTATTAGATTTAAAATTTGTCGACTTTGTTCGTGAAATTGGTAGTTTATTCTCTGTTAATAGAATGCTTGCTGCAGAATGTTATAAACAAAGATTAGAAACTGGTTTAACCTTTTTTGAAATGAGTTATATGTTAATGCAATCTTATGACTTTTTATATTTATATAACAAATATGGTTGCAAACTTGAAATGGGTGGAAATGACCAATGGTCTAATATCATTGGTGGTGTTGAATTAATTCGAAAAATTGGTAAGGAAGATTCTTATGGATTAACTTTTAAACTTTTAACAACTAAAGAAGGTAAAAAAATGGGTAAAACAGAAAAAGGTGCTTTATGGTTAGATCCTAATAAAACTTCTCCTTATGAATTTTACCAATATTGGAGAAATATAGAAGATAGTAGTGTTGAAACTGTTTTAAAAATGTTAACATTTCTTCCAATTGAACAAATTCATGAATTAGCAAATTTAAAAGATGAAAAAATAAATGAAGCTAAAAAGGTAGCAGCTTATGAAATTACAAAATTAATTCATGGCGAAGAAGAAGCCAAAAAAGCAGAAGAAGCTTCTAATGCTTTATTTAATGGAACTGGTAGTTTAGATAATATGCCTACTGTAAAATTAGAATCTACAAATATTTCTATTTTAGATGCAATTATCCAAACAGGCATTGCACCATCTAAAGGACAAGCTAGAACTTTAGTTACACAAGGTGGTATTTCTTTAAATGATGAAAAAATTTCTGATGTAAATTATCAATTATCTGAAAAAGATTTTTCACAAGGATATGCGATTTTAAAGAAAGGTAAAAAAGTATTTTATAAATTAGAAAAATAAGTTATATTAATAAAAATTTTGTGCGGACCGAAACTCTCTCGGTCCGCACTTTTTTTCAAGAACAATAAAAATATCTTGCGTTGTCATCTAGACAATGATGGATTATTACCTCCATTCCCTCTTCGGCAAATTTATATGCCCAATCAAAACACGAGGGTGCCAAGTTGCCTCTTATTCCCTCTGAAGTTCTCACTACCGGTGCATATGCCCAAACAACCGTAACCTCATTGGTTTCTACTTCATCATTGTTCTTCCGTGATTCTTCTAAAACGGCTTCAATATGAAGTGAACCAAATTCTGTCTTTTGTTTCTTGATCGTTACAATTTTTGCTGGTGTCTTTTCCCAACAATAATTTCGTTTCATCAAACCACTCCTTTTCTACAATTTATATAGATATATTATATCTCATATCTTGTTATAAATCTATCCTTTTTTCAAGTTTATTAAATGAATACTCTCTATTAACCTTCATCGACTCCTTTGTACGATTTCCACAATATCTGCAATATATTCTCCAATAATAGGTATGTTTAGTGTTACAATTTTTTGTAAAATAATAACTAAAACAGCTGTTATAATAGTTACACCGATACCTATACCTACACCTCTAAATATCCCAGCAATTAAATTTCTTTTTATAATTTCTTTTTTACTTCCAAAAATATATGTCCATTCCTCAATATTGGATTTTTGAAATGCTTCTATTAAATTATTGATAGAAGTATTTAATACATCTATCTTTTTGTTTTTTATCTTATTTAAAAATCCTAACATAAAAAATCCACCTTATTTATAGAGTGGATTTTTTATTTACTTTTTATTCAATATTTTTTCATATTTTCTTATACATTTTCATTTGCTGTCATATTTACATTTTCTATATCTTCACGAATAGTATTATCTATTGTATTTGTAGTATTGGTATTATCAGCATTTTCTGTTCCAGAGGTTTCCTCTCTCATTCTTTCTAAAGAATCTATTAAAGTTTGTAGTCGTTCAATATCGCTTCCCATCATTTCCCAATCACTATTATTGGTTGAATCCTTTAAATTTTGATTTGCCTTGATAATCGAATCAATTAATCCATCAATATCTTCTGTATTTTCTACTTCAATATCTACTGCAGAATTTGAAAGAAGATTTTGTAAAGCCTCTTGTAAGGTATCTCCTATTGCTACTTTATTTCCTGATGCTACAATTACCTTTTTCAATAATGGAATTTCTGATTCATTAATCATGGTTTGATAAATAGGCTCAACATATAACAATGTATTTCCTATTGGTACAATCAGCATTTGTTTTGTAATTCTTGTTCCTGTAGTTTCCAAGGTTTCTAATTCTGATGAGATTGCTTCATCTTCTTCTATTTGGTTATCCAATTGTGTTGGACTAACAATATTGCTATCTTCTGAGAACTTGCATAATGTTAATCGATTGGTTCCTCCATCTGTTGTTCCAACTAAATACGAAATAATATTTTGTCTATCATTACGTGTATAAATTTGCATTAAGCCTAATTCTTCTCCATTATCTGTTTGCACCATAATATAATATGGTTCTAAATAGGTGCCTGTTGATCTAGTTGTATTGAGATTATTATATCTAACAAAATCCCATAAATCATCTGAACGATATAATACATCTGGTCTTACATTATGATAAATTTTCAAGATTTCAGCTTGTACATTATATAAGAATTCTGGGTAAACAAAATGCTCTGCTATATCCTCTGGGATTTCTTCATCTAAATCTACAAATAGAGATGAATATATATTTCTATATGCCATTGCAATTGGATCTGTTCTATCTGTAATATAAAAATCCATTGTTCCATTATAGGCATCAATAATTACTTTTACAGAATTTCTAATATAGTTAATATCTGTTGTTTCATCTTCATGCTCGATTTCTGTATATTGTGAATATGGATAACTACTTGAAATAGTATAAGCATCTAATACCCAATATATTTTTCCATCATCACCAATCACTGTATATGGATTTTCATCATACATTAAATATGGTAATGCTTTTTTTGCTCTTTCTATAATATTTCTGTTAATTAATATTTTGCTATCACTTGTAATTTCACCAGAAAAAGCTAAATTAATATCTCCTTTATACATTCCTAAAACCAATCTATCTAAAAATCCTAATTGTAATCCAGCTTTTCCTGTATATGATGATGTTACATCATTTCCATTTTCATCTGTATAATCATATTCTTGCTTGTTTTTTGTATTAGTTGCAATAATAGCACTATCATCTGTACTAAAATAGATTCTTGGTTCTGTTATATGAATAACCTCATCATTTCTTGATACATTTTTTTGAACATATTCTATATTTCCTGTTTCTGAACTTTCTGTTGCTGAAGTAATAATTTCTCCATACCCATGTGTATATTCATAAGTTTTGTTACTATAGGTTCTATCTGAACTTGTAATTTCTCTTGGAGATAAATATACAATTTTTTCCTCGTCACCAATTTTATATTTTGCTAAATTAGCACTTCTATATGTATAATATCCTGTACTTGTTTGTGTATTTTTTAAAGTGGTTAATACAGCTTCCTCACTAATAATTGGTATATTATTAACAATATTTGCATCTGCATTTAATTCTTGTTCTGTTACTGTTCCTGAATATTCTACAGACTTTTCTTCAATTTCTAATCCATAAGCATTTTGTGTATTTTCAATATTTTGTGCAATATATGGTCTTTCTCTATCTAATTCATTTGAATTCACATAAATCAAATCAAATGCTACCATAACAACAAATAGTGCTACTAAATAAATAGGAATCACTGCTAAATTCTTTAATACTTTTGCTGTATTTCCTTTTTTAAAATTACTTAATGCCCTATAAGCGAAAATCACTATAACAAAAGCAAATATAACATATCCCCAAAGTCTAATCGTAGCTTCTGTCATTCCAGCACCATTAATTTCTATATTATCATCAATGGTCAATATCTTTCCAAACATTAAGTTTTGCGTACTTAGAATTGTTACAATTGCCACTCCAATAATAATTAATAAAATATTTCTTGTTAACTTTTTCATTAACAAACTTTCTTTTAGCATTTTACTATCTACACCGTCAAAATATCTATTAAATACGATAATATAATATGTTGCCATATATATCGTTAATCCAATAACAATACCTAATACATAATACACTATCATTTCAATTAATGGTTTTTGGAATACATAGTAGGCAATATCTAACCCAAATATAGGATCTGTTATTCCAAAAGATGTATTTGCCATAACTAGCATAATATTTTGCATCATCATGTTTGATATAAATACACTAACAAGGATAGAAATTACTAAAGCAATTGATTTATTTAATAATTTGGGCATTTCCTTTTTTTCTTCTTCAAAAAATGGTTTTAAACCTTTTTTAATTCCTCTATTGGTCATAAATATAGCAAAAAATAGAATTACAAAATTAATTGCCATAATTGCATATCGATAAATTAGGTTTGTATAAAATACATCTAAATAATTCTCTCCTAATTCTAAATATTCTAAATAACTTCCTCTCACTTGGATATATGATACAATTGCAAATATTGCAATAAATACAATGACTAATATCATTCGTATTTTACTTTTTTTCTTTGTTTTTGTTTCAACTTGTGTATCTGTATTTTCTGTTTTTATTTTATTTTCTTCTTCCAAGGTTCTTCCCTCCTTATTTTTCGTCATCCCCTTATCTATTCATTATATAATGGCTTTTACAAAATCTTCTGCATTAAAGATTTCCATATCGTCAATTTGTTCTCCTACACCAATAAATTTTACAGGAATTTTATTTTCTTCTACAATACCAATCACAACGCCACCTTTAGCTGTACCATCTAATTTTGTAAGAACTAATCCAGTTATATCTGCTTCTTCTTTAAATGCTTTTACTTGTGAAATGGCATTTTGTCCAGTTGTTCCATCAATCACTAGTAATACTTCTTTATCCGCTTCACTCATTTCTTTATTAATAACTTTTTGAATTTTATTTAATTCATCCATTAGATATTTTTTATTATGAAGTCTACCTGCAGTATCAACAATTAACACATCTGCATTTTTTTCTCTTGTGATTTTGATTGCATCATATACAACAGATGCTGGGTCTACTCCTTCTTCTCTTTTTACAATATCTGCTCCTGAACGTTTTGCCCAAATCTCTAATTGTTCTACTGCTGCTGCTCTAAAAGTATCTGCTGCTGCAACAACGACTTTTTTTCCATCTTTTGCTAAACGATTTGCAATTTTTCCAATAGAAGTTGTTTTTCCTACACCATTAACACCAACGACTAGTATGACTGATGGTTTTGTATTTAAATGCAAACTTACATCTGTTACTTCTAATATTTTTTGCATTTCTTCTCTTAATGCCTTTTTTACATCTTCTTCATCTTCTATTTTTTCTTTTTTGATTCTCTCTCTTAAATGATTGATAATTTTTACAGATGTATCCATTCCAATATCTGACATAATTAAAATTTCTTCCAATTCTTCTAAAAAGTCTTCATCTACTTTTCTAAAGCTACTAAATACGTTATTAATTTTTTCATCAAATGATTTTTTTGTTTTATTTAATCCATTTTTTAATTTATCAAAAAATCCCATGGTTAAATTCCTTTCTCTTTTTATTACTTTTGTCTATGATTTTCTTTTGACATTATCTATTTTAACATATTTTTTCTAATATTTCCATTCATTTCAAGATTTTATTCATTTCCATTTAATTTTTTCATAAAAAAAAGGAATTCTATAATGAATCCCTCTTTTCTATAATATATCTCTTTTATTCTAACACAAATAATTCTCCTAGTGGTCTTGCTTCATTTAGTCTTCTAATTGCTTCTGCAAATAATGGTGCTATTGTTAAAACTTTTATTTTACTACTTTGTTTTTGTTTCTCTTCTGATAATGGAATTGTATTGGTAATCACCAATTCTTTTATTGGAGATGCTTCGATTCTTTGTACAGCATCTGCTGATAATACACCATGTGTACAACCTGCATATATTTCTTTTGCATGGAATCTCTCTAAGATTTTTGCTGTTTCAATTAAAGACCCTGCTGTATCTACTTCATCATCAAATATAATTGCTTCTTTATTTTCAACATCACCTATAACTGTAGTAGCTATTGCTCTATCATCATTGCCTGCTCTTCTTTTATCAATTAATGCAATTGGGCAACCAAAATATTCTGAATATTTATATGCTTTTTTTGAGCTTCCTGCATCTGTTGCAACAATTACCATGTCTTTTAAATCTTTTTCTTTAAAATATTTTTGTAAAATATTTTGTGCTGATAATCGATCACAATTAATATTAAAGTATGCTTGGATTGCTGGATTATGTAA
Organism: uncultured Clostridia bacterium; assembly: GCA_944388795.1. Lineage (GTDB taxonomy): Bacteria > Bacillota > Clostridia > TANB77 > CAG-508 > CAG-269. The sequence continues at coordinate 29,823 of CALXKD010000016.1, read as the reverse complement.
GTCACAAGTAATAACTCTTGTTGCTCCTGCTGCTTCTAATAGTTGTTGCATTAATTTTGCAGTTACTGGTATTCTTGGTTGATCTTTTTTATCTGATCTTGAATAGATATAATATGGTAAAACCACATTAATATTTTTTGCTGATGCTCTTTTAAATGCATCAATTGCTATTAATAGCTCCATAACTCTCTCATTTACTGGAGGTGTTGTTGTTTGTACAATATATACATCTTGTTCTCTTACTGTTTCTTTAATTTGTACAAATGTATTGTCATTTTTAAACTTTAGTATGTCCATTTCTCCTACTGGTAAATTTAAATAATCACATATTTCTTTCGTGAAATTTTCTGCACTTTTACAGGCAAAGATTTTGATATTTTCCATTTTCCTTCTCCTTTTATTTATTTTACACCAATAGTATATCATCTTTCTTTGTTTTTTCCAAGTGTTATTCAAAATTCGACAAATTTTTTAAAAAATAATTTCTATGTTTTTCAAATCGCCTAATGCATATGTATTATCAAATGTAAATTCAATCACTGTATTCCCATTGCTATTTTTGGTTTCTTCTGCAATTGGTTCATATTGATAATGGTAAAATGGTTCTTTATCTTCATCTACTACCAAGTTTTCGTTGTATCGATTTATTCTAAGTGTATAATCTTTTTTGGTTAATGTTACGCCTTCTTTTAATGTAATAGATATTCCCGTAGAGTAAATTTTATAAGAGTCTATGTTCCTTAATTGTTTATCACTTATATAAGGAATATAATTATGTCTTTCACTGTCATATGCAAATACAATTTCTAAATCGTCAATTGTAGTTTCTGTTTCCTTTTCAAGATTAATTTTATTTTCAATTAAGAAATTGACATCATCGTCATTTTCATAATCAGCTCTTATATTTGTAACATTGTAATTAGGTTCTGTTGTGAGAAATATGTCAGCATTTTTTTCTTCATTTTCAATTGTTTTGCTTTCATATTTTTCAATATAGATATCTGTTTGTTCATTTTTATGTGTATATTGAAATTTATAAAAATCACTTTCCAATTTTGCACCTAATTCCTCTGTTAATTGATTATCCACATTATTATACTCAAAATCTTCTTCGCCATCATGATAATGAACAATGATATTATCTGTTCGACTATCCACAATTCTTAAGATATTTTCTACATCATATTTATCTAAATAACCTTTATTCTCCATTTTTTGTTTATAATTTTCTAGATAAGTCAAATTATATTCTGCCAAATTGGTAGTGTTTTCATCACTTATAAAAAAACTTTGTATATTGCTAATAACCGATCTTGTCGCAGTCGTTAAGTATGAATAATGAATCATATATATACCAATTGTTATGGCTATCAATACGATTACTAAAATAATTTTTCTTTTTCTATTTTTGCTTTCTTCTAAAAGGATAGTACCTAATATCATTAACGGAATAGAGATAATTCCTATAATATACAAAAATGGTAAAAATACAGTCGCAAGAAATGTTTTTGCTTCTAATTCTAATATAACAGCTATTGCTATTACAAAAACAATAAATAATATCATAAGTATTGACTTGCATTTTTTCTTGTTTTGAAATGCCTCTATGATACATAGCAAATATTTATATACAATATAGACAATGCTTCCCATTAAAAATATTTCTGATAATAACATTAACATATTATCCCATCTTGGATTATACAGTACACTTAAAGCGAAAGCATACAATGATTTTGCATACACAAAAGAAGCTCCTACTACTATGATAATCGATACAATTAAACTTACTTTTTTTATTTTTTCTTTCATACTATACCTTCTTTTTATTAATCTCCAAAAGCACTGGCACCTATGATTTTTCCTAATCGCTTGTCTACATAAATTTGTACACCATTTCCCATTTCATCTTGTCTTGAAATAGCATATCCTTGCACTGTATATCGTGCTGTTTCATCGCCTTCTCTATACTTTCTTGTAAAAAAGTTATTTGGTGTTACTTCTATTTCTCTACATTCTTGTGTTGCTTCATCATACTCTCCTACTAGCCTTTCGGCTTCTTCAAATCCGACTTCAGCTATTTCTTCTGCTTGTTCTTGTGTAATCTTTCCTGTAGCACTTTGATATTCTTCATAAAAGCAATCAAAATCTTTTACAAAAATTTGTGGATCTAAATTATCTACTTGTTCATCAAATTCTGTTTCAAAATTTCCTCTATCTACCTCTGCTTCAATTTCTGTTAAGTCTGTATTATATATGCAATCCGTATTGACAATTTTGCTAACAATTAACAAATGTGCCGTATATTGATAATTCACATCACTCATATTCTCATAAGTATACTGAATATTTCCAATATTAACTTTTACTGTAATTTTAGGGACCAATGAGACCGTTAAAATCAAGTCATTATCATTAAATGTATCTTCATTAATCTCTTCGTCAAATGCTAAGTTACACATTTCTTTATACAATTCATAAGTTTCCATATCTTGAATTTTCACTTGATAAATTTTATAGTTAATCTGTTTAAATTGCTGTAAATATCTATATTCCATTGTATTTATTGTATTTCTAGATAACATTTCTTTATATTGAAATGAATAAGCCTTTTGTCCTTGTGTTTGTTCTTCTGCTATCATTTCTATTTCATCTAAACTCTTTAAATTATTTGATACAACAATTCCTCCCGTATTTCCCAATTTAATCATATTAGCATTTTCATTTTCTTCTAGTTGAATGATATAATTTTTGCTAGCTGTTTCATAATCAAATTCTATAAATGATTTTTCATGTATAGAATCAATGTCCTCTTGTGTTAATGTATTTCCACTTTCGCTATAATTACTTAATGATTGTTTGACTCTTTCTATTATTTTGTTATATGCATCTGTATCCTTGGCAAATTGATAATATTGTCCATTTGTATTTCTATACACTATTCTATCTGGAGCAATAATATTTTCAGTAAATATACTTTCACTTGCTTCTGTTGATACTTTTGGTGCATAATATTGCGTCACAAACAATGCTGCGATTAATCCGATTGCAATGACAATTAATATACATATGATTATGATTTTTATACTTTTTTTCATAAAAATAATCTCCTCTTCAAAATACATAATTATATTTTATAAAATTCTATTGGCTATTTTTTTAAAATGTATAGAATCTTTCAAAAGTTCTCTTGTTTGTGGATGTTCATCTAAATATGTTGTTACACCATTTACTCCTTGTTCATCCATTATTGAACAATAAATGAATCTGGGAATATATTATTCATCTCAATTCCTTCGAACAATTCTCCAGTATCAAAATTATTTTTGAACTCTTCCGCTTTATCTTCATTTGATTTCAATGTAACATTCTTAACATATTCTATATTTTCTATATTTTTTTGTATCTCTTCTATATCCTCATATGAATCTTTTACTTCAACTCCTATTGCTGCTCGTTTTTCAATTATTTGTACTGCTTCTAATTCATCATTTTTTCTTTGCTCTATCATAACTTTTGCGGAAACAAATGCTAAAATACCAATTAATACTATTACTAGCAAAATTACCACATATTTCTTTTTCAATTTAATCCCCCTTTTCTACATTATTATATCGTTTTATCTTCTGTTAATCAAGCAATCTAGCACATTTTACTAACCTTAAATTTATTAAAATTCAAGTATTCTTTCAATTTTTTTAAGACTGATTGGAACTTCAACATTTTTAGTTTTATCTATAAACTTAGTATACAGAAGATAGAAAAAGATACAGTCACGCTACAACCATATCTTTTAAAAATTAAATAAACATGTTTATCTATCAAATTAGATAGAATTTTTCCCCCCTAGAAACATCTTCTAATTGAAAATAGAATTTAAGCAAACGAATGTTAATCTTTCACGAAAAAAATTTTTACTTTTTTTGCTTGTTTGCCATGCTCAATTTCTCGTTTCTGTAAGTTAATATTACATTATTTTAGGAAAAAATCAAGTTTTATATTAAAAAGAAACGCCTAAAAACTGATGTTTCTCTTTCATCCGGAATTTATTTCTACAAACGAGTTTTACAATTCACCTTTTTAATTTTTGATATCTTCTTTCACATATTCCAATATTTTTTCCAAATGATCTGCACCTAATTTAAAAATATCTAAACTATTTCTATATTCTTGAAAAATATCATTTCCTTCCTCTTCTTCTATTTTTTCAGTAGAATCCGCTAATTTATAATATTCTGTATGCTTATTATCTAAAACATCATAATATTCGATTTTTAAATACGACTCTATCTTAATTTCTAGAAAAGATATCCCATATTCTTTATATTTTCCTTCCATAATTTCTAATTGAAGATTAGAAAAATTATAATTATTATTGTAGCCACCTATTATTTCTAATATCCCAGTAGCCGCTTGTGTATTTCTACTATAGTAATAGTATCCATCTAATTCTTTTTTTATTGTACCTTTTTCTAACCCTTCTGTTATATAGTTAATATTTAAAACACATGCCATATCTGTTTGGAATCCATATAAAGCTCCTCCAACATTTGAAATTTGTATATTTTCTTCATTTTCTTCTAAATACTCTCTAATTTCCATAACAGGAAGTAATTCTCTTTCCGTTAATATATTTTGATATTTAGTAAGTCTGATTGCACTTATTGATATTATAATTCCCATAATTCCTAAAATAACATTAGAAAAAATTTCAAAGAATATTTTATTATTTTCTAAGAATGTTCTTGCTTTTTGTACCATTATCTACACCTCATATACCACATATAAAATTTTGTCTTTTTCTTTAGTCGCAAAATAATGCTCTCACAAAATTCTATAATTATTATTTTAAGAATTTTAGAATTTTGTGAGAGTTTATTTTGGAACGATATTCTTACAAGTTACAAACTTTGCTCTCTTTCTAAAAATAGTATATATTAATTCATATATTTTTTCAATAGAATTATGATAATAATTCTTTCTATGTGATAAAATATATATGGACCATCTTTGATATATTTTATATTTGCTTGAATAATATTTATAATTTAAATTGTATTTATAAATTAATAATTTTTCCTATAATATCTAAATCCTCAATTTTATTAATTCCAAAACATTTTTTGCCCACATCCTTTATCGAAGCTCCTAAATGATACATTTCTTCACTATCTAAAACAATAAATCTATCGTGAAATTTGTTTGTTTTGGCAATTTTTAGAATAGGATATTCTTTATTAAATTTTTGAATATCTATATCTTGAATATTACTTTTGTTAGATGTTAAAATAACTACTTCTACATTATTTTTCTTTTTAGTTAACATCTTTAATATACTATCATCAACATAATTATCTATTATCAAAATCTTCTTATTTGCTTTTTTTATAATATCAACAATAAGACTATAGGCATCATATATTTGTCCTTGAAAAAATATTCTTTGCTTTATACTTTCTTCATGTTGTAATTGATTAAATATTATATCAAATTTTTTGTCATGTTCTAATAGTTTATATTCTATATTGGTTAATCTTTCAAATACTTGGCCATTAGCAGATAAAAACTTTCTCATTTCTATAAATGAATTAACTATTTTTATACTTACATTAACAGCAACTTCACTTTTTAATAATCCTGCAAGCATGGTAATCCCATATTCAGTAAATACATATGGTAGATATTTTCTATGTTTCCCTCGCCCATTTTCGTTTAAGGTGAAAATTTTGCACCTTAAAGATTTATATTCTTCATTAGTTAATTGAAAACAATAGTGTTCTGGAAATCTTTCTATATTATTTCTTACATTTCTATTAAGGTCTTTTGTTTGATACTTAAAAAGTCTTGCTACATCACTATCTAGCATTACTTGTTTTCCTCTTATAGTATATATTAAATTTTTTATTTCTTCATTAGATATTTCATTTTGAATTGATAATTTGTTTTCTTCCATAAATTCACATCCTTGCATTCGATTAGTAATATTATAAAACATTTGTTTGTTGCTGTCAAGTGATTTATTCGAACTTATACATCTTTTCTATTATTAAAAATATCCTCCTTTCCAGAAAGAGAACATTTTTAGTTTATATATAAAAAACAACCTACAAACTTTATAGTTCGTAAGTTGTTTTAATTTGGAGCCACTAAGCAGAATCGAACTGCTGACCTACGGGTTACGAATCCGTTGCTCTACCAACTGAGCTATAGTGGCATATAAAATGTACAGGATAAATTTTATCGCATATTTTATATAAAGTCAATTCCTCCTGTACGATATATTCTATTTTTCTAACATATTATCTCTCAGATGCCTCTTCTGGCATATTTTCATATAATGGAACAATAAAATTTAATCCAGCATCCACTGTATCAGAAACCTCATAAATTTCCTTCATGTTAATCGCCTCAGACTGTGGTGCTAATAAATTTTGCATATATTGATGACTATATAAACTATCATCTTGTTTTACCACATCAAACTTTTGTAAATATAATGTATTTTGTCCTACATTAATATATCCTTCTTTTAAGAATTCTACTCCCCCGATTAAAGCCTTCTCTAAACTATCCCAGCCTTGCTCATAAGCATATTCTGCGGCATTTTGAATAATTTCTTCTTGTGAATTTCCTCTTGCACTAATATTAAATGGATTATATACAACTGTATCATTATACTCACAACCTCTAGATAATACAGTTCCATCTCTTCCTTGTTCTTGAATTAACCTAGAAGCTATAAAATATGGATCCAAATTAGCATTTTTTCCAGCCTCTATTAATGCTTCTGAAATACTATCCCCTTCTAGAAATGATCCTTCTGTTATTTCTTTGATTCCTTCTTCTGTTTGTGCCCCTTCTACATATTGTAATTCTGCAAATTGAAATATATTTTCATCATTTAATATATTTCTTGGATCCATTTGATACTTAATTGCTTTATCTGATGCACATAACCATGTTCCATTATCAAAAGTTCTATCTCTATCAATTTCACATTTCCAATCCTCTGGATATGCTGAAGAATCTGGAATTAGATTTAATGGATATTCTGTATTATCATGATGTCCTTCATTTTCTATGACTTCTTCCCAATCTAATTTTGTATAAAATAATGTAAATGTCCAATTAGGATGTTCTTCTTGTAGTTGATCGATTAATTCCTTGTATCCAGGGTATTTACTCTCATTTAAATTTTTTCCGTTATATTCCTCATATTTTTGTTTTTGACTTTCTATAACTATAAGCACAATCAATCCTATTATTAGTAATATGATAAGTAAAGCCACACAAATTACTTTTATTTTTTTAGGAATTCTATTGAACCCGTTTTTTATAGTATTTATGAAATTATTAATTAATATTTTATTATCATTTTTCATGTTTTTTATTATACCATACTCCTTATATTTTTTTCAATGAAATTTTTAAAAATATAAACTGAGATATCTCTACCTCAGTCTTTATCTTTATTTAAATCTTTTTCCCTTTTTTCTTCCTCTTCTAGGCTTTTCTTCATCAAAATATGTATCGTCTTGAGAAGTATAACCATTTAAAAATTCTCTTTTTGCTCTTTCTTTCTCTTCTAATTCTTTATCATCATTATCCAAATTATGATTTTCTATTTCTGTATCATTTTCGGTATTTTCTTCCTTTTCTTGATCATTATTTATATCTGTTTCATGATTATAATCATTTTCCTGGTTATAATCATCATAATATTCTTCTGAATCCTCATTTATTCCCGCAAATGGAACTCCTGAAAATTCTTCTGCATATGCTTTATTTCTTCTACGCTTTATAACAATGATAATCACAATGATTAAAATAAGTGCTACAATGCCTCCTGCAATCATTAACATTTTTCTTTGTTCTGCTTGTTGCCTTTCTTCCTCTTCTTTTGCCAAAGCTTCTTCATCAACAAGTGATTTATTAACCATTAATTGGTATGTAGCAACATTATTTCCTTCACTATCTGAAACTAAGATTGTAATGGTATTTTCTCCTTCTTTTAATTCTTCATTTCCTAATACCTCTACTGCATAACTAGGATCTGTTGCAACTGTTTCTATATTTAAAGAGGTATCTTCCCCAATATATTTAACTGTATATTCATATACATCAGTAGCAAAAGAAGGACTTAATTCTAAATCACCTATTTTTATACTTGACAAACCTTTTTTAACTTCCGTAGTTTCTTCTGCTTCTTCTCCTGCACCTTCTCTAGTTACATTAATAGTATATGTTTTTGTAGTTCCATCTTCTGATGTAACCACAACATTTAAAGCATTTTCTCCATATTCCAAATTTTGTGTTCCTGTTCCTGTTATTGTTGCGCCTGAAGCTTGTGCTGTTGCATATACCTCTACACTTTCCACATCCTCTGGAACTGTTACATCATATGTTAATTTACTAGGACTAAATCCTGTAAAGTCATTTGGTCTTATTCCTAAATTACTTAAGTTGGCATTTGCTGCCTCTTCTGAATCTGTATTTGAATTTCCTGTTGAATTACTACTAGCCACTGCTGTAATTGTTCCTCCTGTAGCTGTATTTTCCGCATCATTAGCTGTTGCTGTAATTCTTATAGAACCTTCTTTATTAATAGTAGCTGTTACACTTGCTGATCCATTATCTAAAGAAACACTATTTTGTGAAAATGTTACATCTCCTCCTGTGGCGCTTAAATTCACAGTACCTGATACACCATTTCCTGTTACAGTTACTGTGACTGTATCTCCCACTTCCACCGTTGATTCTGAAAAGTTAATAATTAATCCTGCTGCTTGTGCTTTTGGCGCTATAGAAATTATTATCGCTAGACAAATTATGATACATATTATTTTTTTTATTCCAACTTTCATTTTCTTCCTCCTTTGTTTAAAAGCCATTTACTTTTTTCATATTTTTTCTTTTTTTTACAATTTTATATATTTTTTGATATTCACATTATAACATTAGCATTTTTTTTAGTCAATAAATTCAATTTTATTTATTACCAAAAAAAGAAGTTGCTAAACAACTTCTTTTTATCAGAATAATCGTAATATATCATTATATGCCACATATATGGATAAAGCAATTAATATTGAAAATCCCAATAATTGAATATTGATTTCATTTTCTTGCTTCATTGGCTTTCTTCTAATAGCTTCTATAATTAAAATTAAGATTTTCCCCCCATCTAAAGCTGGAATTGGTAATAAATTAGTTACTCCTAAAGATATCGATATTAAAGCCATTAGATAGATGAATTCTCTAATTCCACTCGTTCTAGAAACCATCTCTCCTATTCCAATTGGTCCTGTCATTTGGTCTACTCCAACTTTTCCTGTAAACAATTGTTTTAAATTATCTACAATTGAAAAAACAAACTCTTTTGTTTCTACTGCACCATAAAAACATCTATTCCCAAAAGTATCTGCTGCCATCTTCATGTTAACCCCTAAATAGTAGGATGATACATAATCTGGTGTAAACTCTATTTCCATTTCTCCATTTCCTCTTTTTATTGTTAAGTGTATTGTTTCTGTATTTTCCTCTTGCAAAATTTCTACCAATCTATTGGTATCTCCATTTGTTTCTTCTCCATTAATTTTTGTAATCACATCATTTGCTTGTATTCCCTGTTCCTCACTACTACTGCCTTTTTCCACTGTTATAATTTTACAGTTTTCGTCTAAGTACATTCCTGTCACTTTTGATTTTACTTCCATAGGTTGTATATGAAATTCTAAAGTTTCTCCATTTCTATCCACTTTTACTAAAATTTCTTCACCACGTACTTGCCCCATTGCTTCATCTAAATCATATTTATTGCGAATACTTGCTCCATTTAACTCTATAATCTTATCTCCACTTTGTATTCCTGCCAGTTCAGCCGCTTCTCCTGAAACAGTTGAATCCACTTCATTAGATATATATACACCTGATGATGCCATTAGTATGAAATATACTATAAGTGCAAACAAAATATTTACAATTGCTCCTGCTGCACATATTGCTATTCTTTTAGGAATACTTGCTTTGGAAAAAGATCTTTCCTCATCAGATCTTTCATCTTCTCCTTCCATACTAACATAACCACCGTAAAGGTATTGCTCTTAAGGAATACTTTGTTTCTTTTCCTTGTTTGTTCCATATTCCTGGTCCAAACCCAATAGAAAATTCATTAACCTTTACTTTACAAAGTTTGGCCACTAAAAAGTGACCAAGCTCGTGTATAATAATTAAAAATCCTAATAATACAATTATTTTTATCGCTGAAATGATAAATGTTATCAAATTTTTCCTCCTATATAAACATAAATAATACATAAGCAAATGGTGCTAAAAATATTAAACTGTCTATTCTATCTAACATTCCACCATGTCCTGGAATTAAATTGCTATAATCTTTTATATCTACATATCTCTTTATGCTAGAAGCTGCAAAATCTCCTATTTGTCCTATTATACTTAATACAAAACCAATTATTCCTATCGCAATATAAGAATAATGCATTCCCCAGAAAGTATTTGCTACATATGTATAAATCAACATAATTATAATTGCACCAATTGTTCCAGCAATACATCCTTCTATTGATTTTTTGGGACTGATTTTACTAAATTTATGTTTTCCAAAATATTTTCCAATAAAGTAAGCAAAAATATCTGTTCCCCATGCTGCAAATATAGCATACCAAATTAAAATATTTCCATTTTCCATTCCATTTATTCTAGCAAAAAACATAATTAACATGACTACATACAAAATCCCAAAAAATGTATAGGCCATATCCTTAAAATTGGTTTTCATTTCTGTGACAATAACTTGTGTAAATAATATTAACAATATTATTGGAATTGCTAATGTGAAACTGATGCCCAAATATGCTTCTGGTATAACATGAATAAGTGCTATACTAATACAACTAACATAGCCTACCCATTTTACTGGTTTCGCAATTTTAGAAATCGCATTAAAATATTCATCCATTGCCAATATTGCAATAATTGCTAAAGCAATATCTACAATATATTTATTTCCAATAATTAATACCACTAACACCAATGGAAAACCTAATAGTCCTGATGTTATTCTTTTTATATCCATAACTACTCCTTTTTTCCCTAATTTGCTCCAAACTTTCTTGTTCTTTTTTGATATTCCATAATAGCACTATCCAAATCCTCTTCTGTAAAATCTGGCCAATTTTTATCTATAAATAAAAATTCACTATATACCAATTGCCATGGTAAAAAATTACTTAATCGCATTTCACCACTTGTTCTAATTAATAAATCTGGATCTGGCTCTTCTTTTGTATATAAGTTATTTGAAACCATTTCTTCTGATATATCCTGTATATCAACTTTCCCTTCTTTTACTTCTTGTGCTATTTGTTTTATTGCTTTTACTAACTCGTCTCTTCCTCCATAATTTAAAGCAATATTGAATGTAACACCCGTATTATCTTTTGTTCTTTCCATACAATTATATATACTTTTTTGCATTCCTGGTGTTAATGCAGATATATCTCCTAATATTTTTACACGAATATTTTCTGTATCAGCTCTTTTTGAATAATCATCTAAATAACTTTGTAAAAGTGTCATTAATGCTTTTACTTCTTCTTCTGTTCGCTTCCAATTTTCTGTTGAAAATGCATATACTGTAATATATTCTAGCCCTATTTTATTTGCATATCTAACAATTTTTTCTAAGGTTTTCGCTCCTGCTTTATGTCCAAAACTAGCAGGTTTACCTTGTGCTTTTGCCCATCTTCTATTTCCGTCCATAATAATCGCAATATGTCTAGGCATGTATTTTTTATCAAACATGTTTATTCTCCCTCTTATTTATTACGTTCTTTTATGTATTTTGCCAATTCTATTAAGAATTCTGCCTTTTCATTATATACCTCTAATTCTTCTATTGCTTCTTTTGTTAACTTATCTAATTTTTCTTTTGCTCCCTCTAATCCATATTCAGAAACATATGTACATTTTTCTAATATCTTATCATTTCCCACTGGTTTTCCTAAAATCTTTTCATCTCCTTCTTCTGATAAGATATCATCTTTTATTTGAAATGCTAATCCTATTTTTTCTGCATAAGCTGTTAATCTATTTAAATCTTCCTGTGAAGCTTCTGCAAGTATTGCTCCCATTCTAACACATAAAGTCAATAAAGCTCCTGTTTTATTTCTATGAATGTATTCTAAAGTTTCTTCCGAAATTTGTTTTCCTTCTTCCTCTGTATCAACAAACTCTCCCACAATCATTTTACTAACTGAATCTGAAAATTCTTGAAATATTTTTATTTTTTTAGATAAATCTTCTTTTTTAGAATTTTCTAGAGTTTTACTAATAACCCTATATGCATTGTTTAGTAATCCATCTCCTGCTAGAATAGCTGTTGCTTCATTAAATTGTTTATGATTGGTTGGTTTCCCATGTCTAAAATCATCATTATCAATTCCTGGTAAATCATCATGAATTAAGGAAAAATTGTGTACCATTTCAATCGCTACCGCAAATGGCATACATTCCTGAATATCTTCTTTGAATATTTGATATGTTGCAATTACTAAAATAGGTCTTAATCTTTTTCCTCCAGCCATCAGACTATATTCCATTGAACGATTTAATACTTCTTCTGGACATTCTCTTGTATCTATATATTTCTCCAATTCACTATTCATTAAATCCTGATATTGTTTTAATTCTTGTTTAAAGTCCATATCTTTCTGACCTTTCTTAAAAGATAAAATATCATTATACACTCATAATTTCTTTTTCTTTTTTTGCTAATATTTCATCAATTTCTTCTACATGTTTGTCTGTCAATTTTTGTATTTCATTTTCTGCATTTTTTAATTCATCTTCAGTTATATTTCCTTCTTTTTGTTCTGCTTTTGCTTCTTCAATTCCATCTCTTCTAATTGCTCTTACTGCTACTTTTGCTTCTTCTGCCATTTTCTTTACATCTTTTACTAATTCTTTTCTTCTCTCTTCATTTAATTCAGGAAAAGCTAGTCTTATGACTTTTCCATCATTATTTGGATTAATTCCAATATCTGAAGCTAAGATTGCTTTTTCAATTTCTTTTAAAACACTTATATCCCATGGTTGTATAACAATTAATCTAGCCTCTGGAACAGATATCCCTGCTACTTGATTAATTGGTGTTGGTGTTCCATAATAGTCTATTTTTACTTTATTTAATATAGCAGGATTTGCTCTTCCTGCTCTTACTTCCGCTAATTTTTCAGCAAAATTGTTAATTGTTTTTCCCATTCTTTCTTTTAAATTTTCATAATCCATAATTATCTCTCCTCTTTTTTAGTTTACATCTTTTTTTATGAAACGATAGTTCCTATTTTTTCGCCCTTAACTGCTTTTACAATATTTTCTGGATCTGCTATACCAAATACTAATAAAGGTATATTGTTATCTCTACACATAGCTGTTGCAGTTGAATCCATTACTTTTAAATCTTTATTTAAAACATCTAAGTACGAAATTTCTTCAAATCTAATTGCATCTGGTTGTACTTTTGGATCTGCAGAATATACAGCATCAATTGCTTTTCCTAAAAGGATAATATCTGCTTTAATTTCTGTAGCTCTTAATACTGCTGCAGTATCTGTTGTAAAATATGGATGTCCTGTACCACAAGCAAATATAACGATTCTTCCTTTTTCTAAATGTTTTTCCGCTTTTCTTTGGATAAATGGTTCTGCAATTTCTCTCATTTCAATTGCAGTTTGTACTCTTGAATGAAGTCCTCTTGCTTCTAAAGCATCTTGCAATGCCAATCCATTCATCGCTGTTGCTAACATTCCCATATAGTCTGCTGTTGTTTGTTCCATTTGATGTCCATTTCTTCCTCTCCAGAAATTTCCTCCTCCAACAACAATAGCTACTTGTACTCCCATGTCTACAACTTCTTTTATTTTATCACAAATATTTCCTACTGTTTTTGCATCTATTCCTGTCTTTTGTTCTCCTGCTAAAGCTTCTCCACTTAATTTTAATAATACTCTTTTATATTTTGCCCCTGACAATTTTTCCACTCTCCTTAACATATTCTTATCAGAGATATTCTATCATATATTTTAAAAAAATACAGTATTTTTACTAAATTTATTAATTTTTTCTTAATCTCTACTATATGAACCAAACTTATTTCATGAGAATTTAATCTTATTGCATAGAAAAACCTTAGCTCAAGACAAAATTCAATTTTTCCTATACATTGAAAAAGGATAAAGGTCGACAGGTGTCATCCTTTATCCCCGAATCTTATGAGAAACAAACAACCATGATGTATATTAACACTGCCACAGCAATCAGAACTATAAGCCCCGCTGCTTTAGGCGTCACACTGATGGAAAGTTTATTTCTAGGATTTTCTTCCGAAATATCCACAATCACCTTCCCATCAGAAATCCGTGTTACTTTAGCAGACCTCCTTCTCGAGTTTTCTATTATTTCCACATCATATTGAGGATCCCGCCCGTATGTTCTTATAATTTCGTCAAAATTTCTCATTTCTTTTCCTCCTGCTAATCATTTTTGATTTTTAGATTCTATTTCTATTATATCATAATTTTCTTAATTCGTCACTTTTTACATAATATCGTTTCTAAAAATATAGTCAACTGTCTCCTTTTTCTTGCTGATTGCCTTTTACTGGTTGATTTTGTAATTTCTTTGTTGATAAAGCTATCTCCTTTATTTCTTTTAATCCAACTTTACTGGTACTTCTTTTTATTATCATTGGTGTAATACCTAATATTCCATTATTAGCAATTACTGGTTCTTGTAAACTAGGTTGTTTCTTTTTTTTGTCTCTCATTTCTTCAGCTGGTGTTTTCCTGTATTGATATGGATATCGTCCATTTTGTCTATTTTCATTTGCATGTTTTCTCATTTCCTTTACGCTTTCACTATTTCTTAATTTTAGTAGTAAACTATTAATTTCTGGAATACTAATAAATTTTTCTAAATAATCTTGTGTTTGATCTATTGTTATATTATCCGCTTCAATTAATAATCTAGCCACTTTTCCCATTACTAAATCTTTTCTAGGATTGTTTATATTTAAATCACCAGATACATCTATTTTTCCACTTTGTATTGCAGTAATCACTCTTTGTATGTTTTCATTTTCTTCTTGAAAACGATACCCATCTATATCTAATGATGATGCTTTATAATCATCTATAAATTGTTCGACCCATTCTCTTCTTTTCATTTTACCGTCTAACGATAATATTGATTTTTGATTCTCAGGAAGATTAGATTGTGTTCCCGCTATTTTGTGTTTATTCTTGAAAAAATCTACTAAACTAGAAGCATATTTTCTTATTCCTTTTTCATCATAATATCCTATATACCCTCCTGTTTCTTTTACTTTTCTATCTAATCTTTCTCTGCTTAAATAGTCATTTGCAATTCCTGGTCTATTATCTTGCAAAAAATCTCTTTCACTATACACAACATTTCTTTTTACAACTCTTTTCCAATTTTCATTAATTACTTCAAATATATGAAATGGAATTACATGTATACCATTTACATCACTTCCACTATTCATTTTTTGTGCTACAAATAGACTTCCATCATCTCTTACATATACTTTTGTAGGAAATTGAAATTTTTTCTGTTTATCTACTGGTTTAGCAATATCAGAAACTTTTTCAACAAGTTGAATACCTTTTTGATTTTTCTGCTTATCTTTTGTTACTTTTCCTATATATCCTGTTCCTTTTACTTTAGAGTCAAATATATTTTCTCTTGAAAATAAAATATTGTCCACTGCTTCTTCATATCCTTGCGGTATATTTTTATTAAAATTTTTGGCATCAATAAGATGTGTTACATTGGTATCACTATATAGAATAGATGGATTACATAACCTACCATTACTTAGTACATCTGCATAATAATATCTATAATATTGTTGTCCATCGATTTTACTATCTCCTACCTGTGCAATTAAATATCTTGTTTTATCTTTTCTTATACCGTATATATGTTGTGGACTGATACTCTTTTTCGATTGCAAATCGCCTACTAATTTTATGAATTATTTTTGGATTTATCTCAGACAATTGGTAATCTTTACATGGCTCATCATTTCCAGGAATATGAGAGGCTTTAAATTTTTTTACATCTTGTCCTAAGAATTCATATGTTTTTGATTGTCCAGCTCTAAAATTGGTATTATCCCAAGTTAAATCTATTGGATAATGTTTTCCATTAATTGTTACAATATTCCAAGCATGTCCGACCTCCTCCAGGTGTCTTTCCTGAAACATAATGACACTCAATTCCCTGTCTATCCATCATTTCTTTAAACATAACTGCATATCCTGCACACACAGTTTTTTTGGTAATAAATCCTCTAAGACTTCTGATATCCTTTGATGATTTATATTCATATTTAGGATCATACATAATACCAGATTTTAATTTTCCATATATATATACAATCTTTTCTAATTGATCAAAATTTTGTCCTTTTAATCCTTCTTCAATTTTTTCCATCTCAGAAATAATTTGAATAGCTTCATTTCTTGTATAAATAACAGCACTAGTATAATATTCTCCTGTCTCTCCATCAGCATATTCTATATTTCCTAATCTTGAAACTCTTTCCGTATCATATGCGCCTTCTATTCTTATTGAAACATTTGATGCCAATTGTCTTAACATTTTACTTGAAATCCCTCTTGTATTCGGAATTTCTATGTATAATTTCTGATTTGGATTTTTCATTTGTATTTCATTTATTTTTTTTATCATATTAGAATTTAATGTTGACAATTTAATTTTTCCATCATACTGATTCATTTAATACACTCCTCTCATTAAATTCTAATAAATTTTGATTTAAAACTATTATACCTTTTTGAATCAAATTTTTATAATAATTCTTTTCTTCTACATATTGTTCTTCTGATATACCAATTCTTTGTAAATTTGTTAAATTTTCTAGATTACTAGTATCCATTAGATTTGTATTATCAATATACAATTCTTTCAAAAAAGGTAAATTAAGTTTTTCAATATCTATCATACTCGAATATGATAATTGCAAATATTCTAATTTTTTTAATTTATTCACACCAGATATTGAAACCACTCCATTAACAATTGCCAAAGATTGTAAATTACTCATTTCATATACGAAACTATAATCAACAATATTACAATTTATAAAACCTATTTCTTTTATTTGCAAATCCTTTAACAAATTTTCATTTTTTAACTCACATTTTTCAAAATATATACTTTCTAATGTTTCCATTGAAAACAAATTATTTATTGTATTTTCGTCTATTGCTAAATTTTTAAAAAGAATCTTTTTTAAATTTAAAAAAAGCTTTATTACTTCTAAATTAATTTTTTCATATTCTCCATTTATGTTAATAGGATTTATTATAATTTCATCAATTTGATTCAATTCTTCTCTTGAAAAACTATTATCTTCTTTATCTAACTTAAACATTATATAATTTGCTAAATCTGTGTTATCAATTTTAATCATATGTATTTCATTCCTTTAATCGTTATTCTTTTTTAAAAAATTTCATGATTTTTTTCATAATTCTCTGTAATATATTTTTTTCATTATATTCAATCATTTGCATATTTTTCTGTTTGAGTTTATGATGTATTTCTACTTGCTTTTTCTTTTTAAATATATTATCTGGATTATATTTTTCTCGTAAATCTGCTTCAGCTCTTTCATCATTTGTATAATATATTTTTAATAAGTCTTGTTTTTCTTTTTCGTCTTCACACCAATAATTTAGATTTAGCATTGCTAGAAATGCTAATGTTTTTCTTTCTAAACCTTGCTCATCCAAAGGTAAATTAATTTTTATATTAGGTACATAGTTTTCATTTTTTTCTCTCTTTATTAAATCTATCAATTTTTCTGGTATCATGTCTACATATTTCGGTTCCATAAGTGATAAAATTTTATATACCTCTGAATACACATTTGATAATTCATTTTTGTATTCCATATATTTCCTCTTTTCTCTTTTTATCATTTGAAAAACTAATTTTGAAATGTAAAACACTTCTTAATTAAACTATCTATCTATTTACTTACTATATGTATTGTACCATATATCTTTTACTTTTTCATTATAAAGATAAAAAAAGTAATCTAACTAGGATTTTTTACATAAAAATGAACCCTTCTTATTAAACTTTTTTGTCTAATATTTTGGGTTCACTTCAATATTTTCGTGATCTTTTTTTCTTTTTATTTTAATTGATTCATAACTTCTTCAGCAAAGTTTTCTTCTTTTTTCTCGATTCCTTCACCTTTTTCAAATCTTGCAAATTCTACAACTTCTGCATCTTTTTGTTTTAATAATTCAGATACTTTCATATTTGAATCTTTAACAAATACTTGGTCTACTAAACAAATTTCTTCAAAGAATTTTCTAATTCTTCCTTGTACAATTTTCTCTGCAATTGCTTCTGGTTTTCCTTCATTCATTGTTTGTACTTTTAAGATTTCTTTTTCTTTTTCTACTCTTTCTGCTGGAACTGCTTGTTCATTTAAGTATTCTGGTCTAGCTGCTGCAATTTGCATACATAAATCTTTAGCTACTTCTTTATCACCTTTTGCCATATTGATTAAAACAGCTATTTTTCCGTCTCCATGAATATATGATTCTAATAATCCTTTTGATTCAAATCTTGCAAATCTTCTGATACTTAAATTTTCACCAATTGTAGCTATTTTTCCTACTAATGCTTCATTAACTGTTTTTCCAGCTTCAAATGTAGATTCTTGATTTAATAAATCTTCTACATCTTTTGGATTTTTTTCAACAATTTGTTTTGCTACATTTTTAACAAATGTTTTAAATTCTTCATTTTTAGCAACAAAGTCTGTTTCTGAATTTACTTCTACGATTGCTCCTACTTTTCCATCTTCTGAGATATATGCTTCAACTAAACCTTCAGCTGCAACTCTTCCTGATTTTTTAGCTGCTTTTG
This sequence comes from uncultured Clostridia bacterium, assembly GCA_944388795.1. Lineage (GTDB taxonomy): Bacteria > Bacillota > Clostridia > TANB77 > CAG-508 > CAG-269. Next base: position 10,803 of record CALXKD010000016.1, on the reverse strand, counting down.
CAATTCCTCTTTCTCTTAATAATTCGATTGCTTTTTCCATATCTCCATCAGTTTCTGTTAAAACTTTTTTACAATCCATCATTCCTGCACCTGTTTTTTCTCTTAACTCTTTTACTAAGCTAGCTGTTACCATTATAAATTCCTCCTTTTATATATTAAAAAGAATAGAGCAGAAAAGCCCTACTCTTCTTTTATTAAACAAACTATTATTCTTCTACTTCTTTATTTTCTTCTTCGTTTGCTACAACTTCTTCAATTGTTGTAGGTTCTTCAGTTGCTACTTCTTCTTGTTGTTCTTCTCCAGTTTCAAAGCTTTCACCTTGTTTACCTTCGATAACTGCATTTGCCATAACATCGGCAATTAATTTTACTGCTCTTATAGCATCATCATTACCTGGAATTGGGTAATCTAATTCTTCTGGATTACAGTTTGTATCAACTAATCCGATTACAGGTATATTTAATTTTTTAGCTTCTAAGATAGCTATTCTTTCTTTTTTAGGATCTACTAAGAAAATAACACCTGGTAGTTTGTCCATTTCTTTAATTCCACCTAAGTTTCTTTCTAGTTTTTCCATTTCTTTCTTTAATAGAATAACTTCTTTTTTAGGTAATACTTCAAATGTACCATCTTGTTCCATCGCTTCTAAGTCTTTTAATCTTTGAATTCTTTTTTGAATTGTATCAAAGTTTGTTAGCATTCCTCCTAACCATCTTTGATCAACATAGTACATTCCACATTTTAATGCTGCTTCTTTTACACATTCTTGTGCTTGTTTTTTAGTTCCTACAAATAGAACTGTTTTTCCTTCTTCAACTTGTTCTTTTAAGAAAGCATATGCTTCATCAAGTTTTTTAGAAGTTTTTTGTAAATCGATGATGTGAATTCCATTTCTAGCTTGGAATATATATTCCGCCATTTTAGGATCCCATCTTCTTGTTTGATGTCCAAAATGAACACCTGCTTCAAGTAATTGTTTCATTGCAACTACTGCCATTTTTAATTCCTCCCTTTTTGTTATTTCTTCCATAAAGTTCTTTGTTTTTCAGGACCAATCTAGGCACACCCTTTAAAACTCACTTTATGTGTTTAATACGCTAAATATTATACCAAGTTTTGTTAGAAAAATCAAGTGTTTTTGAATAAAAAATCCATGTAAAAAAATGTCCATTCAGAACATTTCTGTTTTTGGACATTTTATAAATTTCTATCTTAATTTTATTTGCCTTGTGCACTCCTCTTTTTTTCTTTTTCAATAAGCCTATTGGTTTCTTGATTATATGTTTCTTCGTCTATTTCTCCTGTATCTAATAATTGTTTCCATTCTTCAAGTTCTTTTTCTATTTTTTCTATTCTTTTTTGTTTTTTAACATCGTTTTGTGGGTTCTGTATATTTTGATCATTATAAAACCACTCCGTATTTTTAATTGTTGCTTTGCTTGTTTTAGGTCTGAATTCACTTTTGTAATACTCATTTTGATTTCTAATTTTATGCCCTGCCTTCATATACATTCCACATTCTGCAAACAAAACAAATATATAAATACTCAAAGGTGTTATAAGTTCTATAAGTATAGCGCCTAACCCCCATAAATATCCTGGTATCACGGCTGGTTGTTTTGTAGAATTTATAAGTATCATAATAATAGAACCAATTGCTAATAAAATCTGTACACCACCAATGATTATAGAAAATGTTGGATAATAGCCATAATCTGTACCATCCCCCCCGTTAAGTGCTATGTTTACATTTGTAAACATCTGTAAAAAAACTAAAATTGTGAATACAATTTTTAATGCACCTACTCCAAAAAGTCCATAGCCAAAAATCTCATTTACTGTTTTTAAATTCATATTTATCCCCTTTTATTAATACGATTTATATTTAATTTATTTTTAATTTATATTTTATTTATATCATAATAAAATAAACCATACAATATTTATAATAAAAAATTTTACATTAGGGACATTTTTTAATTTTAATACTTAACCTTCGTCTATATTATCCATTAAATCTCTTGTTTCTTTCCAACTTAAAACTTTTAAACATGTATATTCTTTTGACAATTTCTTTGAAATTTCTTTTGTATTATCCGTTGATTCTAAATCTGCTACAATAATATTTCTAAAATAGTCTTCTCTTCCATATAAGATTTTAAATAAAATGGATCTTAAAAATCCTTCTATTACCTCTTCTTGATTTTTGACACCAATAATTAAATAAATCCCTTTACTTTTAAATCTTGTATATGTATTAATATATATTATGTTTTTAATAATTTCATATAAACCATATAAGGCTAATGTCCAAAAGATTGTATTTAATATAAATTCCATATGATTGCCTCCTATGGTTTATTATATTCACTATGCACATATTTGTTACATCTTATATTATTTCTTTGTAACTCCTTCTACTCCTGAACTTTCAAACATACGATTTGTATTCGCATTTTCTGTTGTCCAATTTTCTCCGACATAAATAACACTCATTTTATCAGTTCCATAAAACATATTAAACATATTTTTCACATTTCTTGTATCAAAATTACTTAAATCTAATGAGTTCAAAACTTGGCAGCCATAAAACATTCCTTCCATTGTTGTCACTTTGCTTGTATTAAAGTCACTCAAATCAATACTAGTTAAGCTCCAGCATCTATTAAACATAGATTCCATGTCTGTTACATTTTCTGTACTTATTCCATTTAAATTAATATCTGTTAAATCTCTACAAAAATTAAACATATAGGCCATATTGGTAACATTTCTTGTATTTAAATTGCTCATATTTACACTTTTCAAGTTATCACACATATCAAATAAACCATGCATATTAGTAACATTACTTGTATCTAAATTTGTTAAATCTATATTTGTTAGTCCATCACATCCATAAAATAAATATGTAACATTTGTTATGTGACTCATATCAAAATTGGTAAAATCTATTGTAGTAGCATCTCTACATCCATCAAATGTTCCTATTAATTTATTGACTGGTACTCCATTAACTTCTGTTAAGATATCTGATGCATTATAAGTTTGTAAATCTTTATTAATCGTTTCTGCACTATATCCACCTTTTAATGGTACATACTTATAATTTCCATCTTGATATTCTTCTATAAAATTGTCAACATTTACTTTTATTTTTTCCTCTTTCTCTCCATCACTAATTGTAATAACATTTTCTCCTTTTGTCTCTACTATATATGTTCCTTCAAATTTATATAAATCTTCTCCTTTTACCTCTTCTCTTGTTTGATTTGGATATGTGATAACATATGTCTTATTTTTTATTTCATCTGGTATCACATTTTTATTGCTTTCTCTTCTTTCATTTACATACTGATTATATTCTAATTCTATTTGCGCTATATCTTCTTCTGTACAACCGCAATTGCTTTAATAATTCATCAGCATATTCTTCTGGGTTCGTAGAATATATATATTCTTCTCTTGTTACATCTAAATTTCTTGTATGTATAGATTCCTCTATTGTATCATAACATCCTGCAATATAATAATTATCGTCTCCTTTTATTTTCAAATAATATTCGTCTAAATTATTATAATCAAAATTCATTCCCATTTCTTCATACATTTCTTTTTGCTTTTCTATCATGCATTCTTCTTTATATTCATTAAGCGTTGGTACTCTTTCTTTAAAATATGTTGAATTTATTTTTATTTGAATATATCCTGCATATTCTTCTGTACTTTTTACTACTTGCCATTCTTCATCTTGATTTTGAATTTCTTGTATATTTCCGTCACTATCAATTGTATAAACATTTCCTGAATCAAATACAATTCTTATAGGTTCTTCTCCGCTCGCATTTGCTTTAACTCCATTTTTCTCAAACTGCTTATTTAAATCACTATATTTTACTTTTTCTCCATTTTTTTCTATCATCGCTCCATTATATGCTAACCCAATGGCTTCCTGTTCTGATGCAATTCCTGTTTTTTCTTTTGCTTCAATTGTTTTGGTTAAAATACCATTATTTCCTGTTAATGTTGCTATAGTTACTCCCACTAAAATTAATAATACAATAATGTATAGGAAATTACTGATGGTTAGCCAGTAAAAAAATTTCCTTTTTAGCACTATTTTATTCTGGCTAACCAGCTGTAATTATAATAGTGGTAAACGCGGAAACCTTTTTCTATCTCCTATGGGGATTTATTTTTTTTTCTTTCTTAACTAGAAGCTCTTTTTTGTATTTTTTCTGTAACTTTTCTTACAATTCTATTGTGCTTTTCTCATTTTCATTGTAAAATGGACATAGAGTCCCCCTCCCCAATTAAGAGGCAATTTTAGAGTGTTATGGAATTGTTTTATTTTATCCGGAGTCTGGGCTCAATAAATGTCCTTTTTTGCAGATGGGACATAAATTAAAGTCAACACCTAGTGTTTTCTTTAGTATTTCTAGAGTGTTTATCTCTAGTTTTTCAAGGTTAGCTGTATTCGTAAGCTTTTTACATTCAGCTAACTTTGTCTTTTTATTTCTGTTTCCTAGTAATCCATAATGTCTTATTTTCATAAATCTTGGTGGTAATATATGTAGTAAAAATCTTCTAATAAATTCTTCTGCTTCTATTGTCATCTCTTTTATTTTTTTCTTATCTTTGTAATCTCTATATTTAAATGTTACCTTTCCATTCTCTTCTTTTACTATCCTGTTATTTGATATTGCTACTCTATGTGTATATCTTCCTAAATATCTTATTACACTCTTTGGATTCTTAAATGGGGGGTTACAATATGTTACCCATTCTTTTTTATACATTCTTGACATTAATGCATCAAAATTTTGTTGTATTTCTAATTCTTTATTTTCTCCATAGAAATCTAATTTTTCTTGCCTTAGATAATACAAAAACTTTCCTCTAAATTTTCTTGATAATACTTTTACGGGTATGAAAAATTTCTTCTTGCTATTTTTCCATCTTCCTAAACTATCTATTCCTCCTGCTGGTACTATTACATGTATATGTGGATGATATACTAATGTTTGTCCCCATGTATGTAATACTTCCATAAATCCTATTTGTGCTCCTAAATATTTTTTGTCTTCTCCTAGTTCTTCTAATGTTTCTGCCACTGATTTAAACAATATATTATATACTTTTGTTTCATTTTGTTTTGCTATTAAATATATTTCTGATGGTATTGTAAATACTACATGAAAATATTTTACATTTAATAAATCATATTCTCTATTATATATCCATTTTTCTCTTGCTATACTTTGGCATTTTGGACAATGTCTATCTCTACATGAATTGTAACTTATTTTTTCATATCCACAATTATCACATACATCTATATGTGCTCCTAATTCTGCTGTTCTACATTTCTCTATTGCTCCCATTGCTTTTTCTACATGTGGTAACATTTTGTGCTTTTCTTTATATTCTTTTCCATATTTTTTTATTATTTCTTGTACTTCTGGCATTTTATTCTTCCTCCTTCTTTTTCAAAAATATATCTAATGGACTATCTACTTTCTGCATATTATTTGCTACATGCACATATGTCATTGTACTTCTTATACAGCTATGTCCTAGCAATTCTTTTACTTGTACTAATGGTATTCCTTCTTCGACTAATCTGGTGGCAAAAGCGTGACGAAGCGAATGCACTATGAAATCTTCACTTATTCCTGCTTTTCTTCTATATCTTCTAAAAAATACTCTTAACCTTTCTACTTTTAGTGGGTTTCCTTCTCGATTTAAAAACATATATCCTTCTGGATGATTCGGCCTATATCTTCTGTAACATTCTCTTAGCATTTCTAAGCTTGCTTTTGGTAATACTGTATACCTTTGTCTTTATCCTTTTCCGTTCCTTACAAACAATCTCATATTTTTACTATCTATATCTTCTATTCTTATATTTGTTGCTTCCGATATTCTTAACCCTGACCCATATATCATCATGAAGATTGTTTTATACTTGTAATTATCACAAGCATTAAAAAAGACATCAAGCTCTTCTTCACTTAATATCTTCGGTAACTTTCTTTTCTTTTTATACATTGGTAATTGCTTATGATTTATTGGATAATCCAATACTACATCATACATAAATCTTATTACACTATTGTAGTAGTTGATACTTCGCTCTCCTACTTGCTTTTTTTCTCTTAAATATTTCATTAGAAATTTTCTTAATTCTTTTGTTGTTACTTGCTTCATTGGTTTTCCAAAATATTCTATTATTTCTTTTGTTTTTCTAAGATAACTATCTTTTGTGTAGTGTGAAAATCCTCTCATTTCCATGTCTTCTTTTAGTTTTTCAATTAATTGTTTATTCGTCATAAACAAAAACCTCCTTTAAAATATATTTTCTGTGTTAATTCACATAATATATTTTAAAGGAGGTTACCTTTATTTTCAAGTGTTCCTATCTTTTATCTATTTATCTATATTCTTCTTATTCTATTCTTTTAAAGTTTTTTGTTAGAGGATTCTTCTTTTTCACTCTCATTTTGCTTTTGGGATACTAGGATTTTTTCTTTATGACCACGCGAAAGCGTTTAGTGCAATTATATATTTTGCTTGTTTAATTGACACACAATTTAAAGCTCCATCATCTGCATATCTTACCCATGGTATATTAGGAAACTCTTTGCTCATAAAATCATCAAATACATAGTGCATGAATAAATTTGCTAATACTGGACTTATTACTCCTCCTTGTGGTGTTCCTGCTGGTCTTTCAACTATTGTTCCATCTTGCATTTTAAATGGTATTTTTAGCCATCTTTCTATGTACAGAACTATCCATTGCTCATTCGTATGTCTTTTGACCATTTCAATTAGATAATCGTGTCTTATATTATCAAATAGTCCTTTGATATCAAAATCAACTACCCAATCTTTTCTCCAACATCTTTCTCGTAATACTCCTATTGCTTGTATTGCTGATTTATTTGGTCTATATCCATATGAATCTTCATGAAATATTTTCTCTACATTTGGCTCGAGGTATATCTTTACTACCATTTGTGCTATTCTGTCCTCAACCGTTGGTATACCTAAAATTCTAGTTCCACCATTTTTCTTTGGTATTGCTACTGCTTTTACTGGTTTTGGAAAATATGTTCCTGATGACATTCTGTTCCATATTTTGTATAGATTATTTTTTAAATCTAATTCAAAATCTGATATACTTTGTTCATCTATTCCATATGTTCCTTTATTAGCTTTTACTCTCTCAAATGCTATTTTTACTGTTTGTTTTGCAATTTTGAACGGTTTTGTTTCTTCCATAAGTTCCTCCTATTTCTAGTTGACTTATTTATACAAACTGATAACTCCAAGCCCTTTGCTCCATTCCCATTACAAGAACTTCTTCACTACTACGGCTTGGTCTGCCCCTATGACTACATTGGTACTCTTATCTTGTAGTTTCTGCTACTTGATATACTCCCTTAACATTAGCCCGTAGGTTCTCACGTTCCGTATAAATGCCCATATTATGTTCATGCCACCTTTGTACCGTCCACCATCTAGCCAGTAATCAGGTTTCCGCTAGACTTTGTCTCAAAGCAAATCGCCATACTTTGATTTTGATGAAGTCTTGTACTTTTCGATACTTTCGTAAGTGGTTCATATGGTCTTTCATCTCCATAATACACACCTGACAACTCATGTTGCCTTTTCTCTAATGCTCAATACAATATCTTTTGAATACAGCACCTTAGAGTGGTTTGCAGGCTTCACCTGAATGACGTCTGCGGTAGGCCTGCTACCATCATTTATACAGTTACAAAAGTCTTTCGACATTTTCGCGACACACCCTATTTAGTACATTCTAATTTTGCTTTTAAAACTAATTCTTTGGTATATTTTTATTTATCGATTTTAGTATTCAGCAATTACCTAATATAAAGCTGGACGAAAACCAAAATTGTAGCTGTTCGTGGCAGTGCTACGGGAGTCGCGTTTATTAGCCGAAAAGCTAGAACCAGCACCGATGAAATAGCCACCTCTAACGGCACATGGATCGTCGGAGTCATTGCTCTTTTCTAATGTCCATTCCCATACATTTCCTGCCAAATCATATATATTCATCTTACTATTATCTTCTACTGCTCCTGTTGATAATAAAACGCAACATTTTGTTCCTGAATTTGGTTTTTCATAATCACTTGGTACTAGATTCCATTCTCCTAATCGATATTTTGACAGATTATAAATTGCATATTTATTTCCTTCTGCTACTGGGAAACTATTATCAGCATAATTTCCCCATGAACTTGAATTGTTTTTTAAATAATATGATGCATTATTTGTTGTTGTATCCCAATCTCCATTTTTCTCTAAATACTTTAACACTAAATTCCACTGTATTCCAAACATCAATGTACTTGTCTTTCCCCCCGAAGCTAATCCCTCTGCTAATTCCTCTGCTTGACTACATGTTACATAGTTATATGGATATGCTCCTTGTTGAATTACGGCTTGTCTTGAATTATCTTTTGAAGTTACTGGGTTATCAAATGAACCAACTTCATACTTTCCTATATAAAATCCTCCATTTGCTTTTATACTTTGCAACATTTCACTATATTTTTCAGGATATTCTTGTTCTCCTAATCCACATCCTTCATACCATGTATCTGAATAATTTGTTCTATAATCTGTTGCATAATTTATTAATGCATTTTTTATTTCATCATCTGTTGTGCTACTTGCTGTTACACTTTTTGGTACTACTATCCATACCCATTCATTATTATTACTATCCTTTATTGTTACTCCTTCGTTTAAATCATTCTCTGTTACTGTTGCTCCATCTGGCAAAAACGGTGATGTTTCAGCTGTTGATGGTAAATTTTCTGTTGGTGGTATTACTTCTCCTGTTCCTGCTTGAGTAATATTTCCATTACTATCAATTGCATACACTCTATTTGATGGTGCTCCAAATGTTACTTTTATTTTTCCATCTACTTCTTCTGCTGCTACATTATATCCATTAGCTTGCAATTCATTTTCTAATTGCTCTGCCGTTACTCCATCTCCTAAATTATCTGCAATCACTCCATTGTATGCCAATCCTATTGCTTCTTTTTCTTCTCCAATATCAGTTTTTGTCTTACTATCGTTTGCTCTTGTTAGTATTCCGTTCTCTTCAGTTAAAGTCGCAATACTTACTCCCGCAAGGATTAGAAGCACAATTATGGTAATTACCAATGCAATTAATGTGATTCCTTTGTTTTTTTGTTTACTTAAATTTTCTTTCTTTTTCAAATCAAAATCCCCTTTCTTTTGTTTCTTATTTTTCTTAGATTTTTTTACTCTAAGAATATTTATAATTCTCTTAAACTATTGGTATATCTATCTTTTTTAATATTCTTTAAATTAAAAATATTAATTATATTTTTGAAAAAGATTTAAAGGGATTTTATTGACTTTATTACATTTTATTGTTAAAATGTAACATGAAAAGTTTCTTAGAGTAAAAAACACTAAGAATTTTTTTTGCTTTATAATCTATAAAAATACAAAAAAATAATCCTATTTTTTATCTTATATCAGTAAAATTTAAATTTATTTTACATCTTTGTATCTAGAATAAATTTTATAAGAAATGATTGATATTATTATCATAGCTAATATACCAACTACTACAAGTATATTTCCACCAACATTTGGTAATCTTATATTTACAACTGTATTATCATTGTTTGTAGTATTATCGTTATTGCAGTTTTAATATATCATAAGTAATTTTCATTTGTAACAAATTTTAACACAAAAAAAGAAGTGACCTTCTACTTGGCCAATTCCTTTTCTTGATTATTATACTAATTGTAATATAGCAACTTCTGCTCCGTCTCCTCTTCTAGGACCTACTCTTAAAATTCTAGTATATCCTCCTACATTTTTACCTGCATATTTTGGAGCAATTTCATTAAATAATTTTGCTGGTAAATCTACATTTTTACCTTCGCTATCTGTTACTTTATTGATTGTTCTCATCATTTTTCTTCTTGCATTTAATCTTGATGGCATATCTTTTTGTCTTTTCTCTGTTGTTTCTTCTTTAACAACTTTTAAATATTCTTTACCATTTTTGCTTTTTACTAATTCTGTTACTTTATTACCTTTAGAATCTAATTTAGCTTTTACAACTTTAACTTCTACTTCTTCAAAGTTGTCTTTTTCTTTGATTGCTAATGAAATAAGACTATCAGCAATTGCTTTTACTTCTTTTGCTCTTGCTAAAGTTGTTTCAACTTTTCCATACATGATTAAATCTGTTGTTAAAGTTTTTAACATTGCCATTCTGATATCTGTTGTTCTACCTAATTTTCTATTTGTAGCCAATTTTTTCACCTTCCTCTTTTTTTAATGTTAGGGGACACACCTTACCTCTTGGTCCCTTCACTTGGGTTAAGAAATGTCCCCTCCCCATGTGAATAAATATTGACCTTTGCTAAAGTTATCTCCTTTTTTCTATATTATCTCTATTCATCTTCTTTCGCAAAATCTAATCCTAATGAATGTAGTTTTGCTGTTACTTCGTCAAAAGATTTTTTACCTAAATTTCTTACTTTCATCATGTCTGTTTCAGATTTATTTGTTAAATCTTCTACTGTAGCAATACCTGCTCTTTTCAAGCAATTGAATGATCTTACTGATAATTCTAGCTCTTCTATTGACATTTCTAATACTTTTTCTTTCTTTGATTCTTCTTTTTCTATCATAACTTGTGTATTTTTAGCTGCTTCTGATAAATCAATAAACAATTCTAAATGTCCTGTCATTACTTTTGCTGC
>CALXKD010000015.1 GCA_944388795.1 uncultured Clostridia bacterium | reverse complement strand
CTTGAGGCTCTGCTTGTAACATAGCCTTTTAGGCGTTATGAGTAAAAAGCCCCCGGCTTAGCCGGGGGATAATTACTGTCTGAATTATATCAATAAAAAACAGATATATCAATATAAAACAAAAAATAAATAAATATTTTGAGATTTAAATAAAAGAAGAAAATAAAAAAGTAAAAAATATAAAAAACAAGAAAATATCAATAAAAAATGATAATAAAAATTTTCTTAGAGTGAGCCACTCTAAGAAAACAAAAAAAGAAGAAAACAAAGGAGAATAGGAGGAAAAAGAGAAAAATGAGGGAAAAAGGAATAACAATATTAGCATTAGTCATTACTATTATTGTGTTATTAATTTTAGCAGGAGTAACGATAAGTGCAATAACAGGAGATGATGGAACAATAGTGAATGCATCAAAAGCAAAATTTAGAACAGAGATTAGAGATATAGAAGAGAAAATAGAATTAGAAGAAATCAATCATAATAATGGAGAAGAGTTTCAATTTGGAACATTAAAAGACCTAATTGGAAGAGAAGATGAATATAATGAAATCCTATATATGGAGGACGGAAAGTTAGTATATCTGGAAGATAAAGTAAATGAGAAACAAGCACAATGGCTAGAAGAAATGGGGATAAAGGCAAAACAAAATATAATTCCTATTTATACAGGAGAACAATTTAAAAAGATAGGAACAGGAGAAGAAATTCAAATAGAAGAAGCAGGAGGAGAGGTATACCAGTTTAATATGGATAGTCATTATGTATTACAAAACGATATAGACTTAAATTGTAGTGAAGAAAATCAATGGGTACCAATAGGAACATCATCAAATCCATTTAAAGGAATATTAGATGGAAAAAATTATAGAATTAAAGGAATATATATAAATGGAGGAGGTCAAAAAGCTGTATTTTATTCCAATAGTGGGACTATCCAAAATGTTATTTTATCTGATGGATATATTAATGGTACAGGGGAAATTGCAGGAATTGCCGTTATAAACTATGAGGCAGGAAAAGTGATGAATTGTATTAATGAGATGGAAATGTATTGTGCAGGTGGAAATAAAAATGGAGGAATTATATCAGACAATCGAGGAGTAATAGAAAATTGCAAAAATAAAGCATATTTAGAACTAGCTTCGATTTCTGGTGGGATATGTGGATATAATAGTCCTAGTGGAATTATAAAAGGTTGTTCGAATCTAAGTGAAATTAAACTTTTTGATTTTTCGATAGGTGGTATTGTAGGACAAAACTATAGAGGAATAGTAGAAGAGTGTTTTAATTCAGGAAATATATTGTCTGATATTTCTCAAGGTAGATATGGCAAAGGAGGAATTGTTGGTGTGAATTCAGGAAATATAAGGAAATGCTATAATTTAGCAACAATAACAGGAGGTAATTACCATTGGAGTATAGGAGGAATTGCAGGAAGCAGTGAACAAAACGGAATAATTGAATTTTCATATAATATAGGAGAAATTATTGGTAATAATCGAGGAAATTATGGAGGTATTGTAGGAAGTAATGCAGGAAATATTCGATATAGTTATACGATTGATACAAATGAAATGATAGGTGCTAATGCAGGAACATTAGATAATTGTATGCAATTATCAGAAAAGCAGATGAAAAATCAAGAAAGCATAACATTAGAAGATGGAAGTACAACAAGTTTTCTAATATTATTGAATAAAGAAGGAAAATATTTTATGGAAGATACAAAAAATGATAATCAAGGATATCCTATTTTGAAATAAAAAAATATATATAAAAATAAGAATAGTCCTAGAGTCTGATACTCTAGGACTATTTTATGTTTTCATTATAACAATAAATAATATATATATCAACAAAAAGTTAGAAAAAAGTTTAGAAAAATTTTAGAAAGAAAAAAATAAAATCATAGAAGAAAAATAAAAAAAAGCTAATATTTCAATAATTGAGAAATATTTGTGATTTCTTAGAGTATCAGACTGAAGGAAAAGCATAAAAAACAAAAAAACATTGAAAACAAAGGAAAAACGGGAGGAAAAACAGGTATGAAAAGAAATTTAGCATTAAAAATTAAACAAGAAAAAGGAATCACATTACTAGCATTAGTAATCACAATCATTATATTATTAATCCTAGCGGGAATTACGATAGGGGCTATAACAGGAGATAATGGAATTATCAAAAATGCAGGACAAGCAAAAGAAGAAACAGAAATAGCTAATGAGAAAGAGATAATAGAAAAAGCAACAGTACAAGCCATGGGAAATAACAAGTATGGAAATATTGAAGAAAGTGAATTACAAAGTGAGTTAGATAAAGAAACCGGAGAAGGAAAAACAGAGGCAACAGATATAGGGGAGGAATTTGAAGTGGTATTTATAGATAGCAATCGATATTATACAGTAGATAAAGATGGAAATGTAGGAGAAGCACAAGATATTATTGAGGATAAAAATCCGGGAGATATTACAACTGGAAAAGATGGAGAAGCATTAGATGGAAGTGAAGAACATCCATATGAGATATGGTGTATAGAAGATTTAGTAGCTTTTTCAAATATGGTAAATGGGGAAGGCATTAGATTAGAAAATGGAAATCCAGTAGAAATAACAACATCAAATAATTTTAGCGGAAAATATGTGGTATTAAAAACGAGTTTGAATTTTAAATCAAAATTATCTTATCAAGATAGTGAAAGAACAGATTTTGGAGATATTAATGGAAATGAAAATGACGGAAATACATTAATAAATGAAATGACAACAGGAATGGGATTCAAACCAATAGGAATTAACAATGGTTTTGCAGGAACTTTTGATGGACAAAACGAAGAAACTAAAGGAGGTTATAGAGTAACTAATATATATATCAATTACGAAAATGACACAGAACTAAATGGCTATGGATTTGGAAGACCAATTGGATTATTTGCAAAAGGAAGTTCACAATCTACAATCATTAAAAATTTAGAAATTTCTGGTGAGATTAAAGGCGCTGGACATACAGGAGGCATTATAGGACAAGATGCTAAATTAATAGAAAATTGTATTAATCATGCAAATATAACAGGATACAATATGGTAGGAGGAATAGTAGGATATACTGCGAAAATAACAAATTGTACAAATACAGGAGATATAGATATAACAGGAAGAAGATGGGGATATGCCGGAGCTGGAGGAATTATAGGAAATGGTAATAGTGTAGAAAATTGTGTAAATGAAGGAGATATATCCGGAAATGTAGCATTAGGAGGAATTATAGGATATAATGGTTCAACTAGTTGTAAAATCAATAATTGTGGAAATTACGGAAATATTACTTTGAATGAAGGAAAAAGCATTGAAACTTCAGTTGGAGGTATTTTAGGAGTTAATGGTCAAAAAGTAGAGATAAAGAATACATATAATCAAGGAATAATAATAGGAAGAGGAATAATAAGTGGCACAGGAGGAATTGTAGGAGCAAGTAAAGGTGCTTCCAATGAAAGTGAATTGGTACTAAGTATTTATAATTCTTTTAATACTGGAAATGTAACATATGAGAATAATATAGCGGGAGGAATTGTCGGAAATCAAGGAAGGATATGTGCAAAAAATTACATATATATTGAAAATTGTTGGAGTCTAGGAAAAGGTAGTGATTTTGGAGGGATGATAGGAACAATAAATAATAATTCAAATACAGAAACTAAAACAGAAATTAATCATTGCTATTATGCAAGTGAAAAAGCAATTGGACAGATTGATAAAGAAAATGATGAAAATATTGTAAATCATGCAGTACAAAAAACAGAAAAGGAAATATATACACAACAATTTGTAGATTTATTAAATTCTTATACAGGTGATGAGGAAGCATATCCAACAGATTGGAAAACATGGAAGTTAGGAAAAGGAGGATATCCTGTATTTGAATAAAAACCAAATAGTGAAAATAAATTTAATGATTAACATAAAGAAGGTAGAGGAGTAATACACTCCTCTTTTTTTAAACAATTGATAATACGATTATTATCATAAAAATATGTATAAGTAGCTGTTAGATTGATAAAAAAGGTATAGAAGTGATATATTTTACTAGGGGATAGGAAAGGAGGAAGTATGTGGATATTAGATAAAATAATAAGTAGAAATTATACCATTAAATTTGAAGAAATTTCAGAAGAATGGTTAGAACTAAAAAGAAATACAATCAAACAATCTACATATTATAAATATGCATATTGCATAGACAAATATTTAAAAGACAGACTAGGAAAATTAAAAAAGAAGGATTTGGAGAAATATGATTATAATCAAATGACAAATGAATTAACAAAAGAATTATCCCCAAAATCAGTAAAAGAAATCTTAAATGTTTTGAAATCCATATTAAAATATGCGAATCAAAAATATAGTATGAATATACATTTGGATTTGATTATTTCACCTAAAGTACGTGTAAAGGAGATTAACGTGCTATCCAAAAAGGAAGTTGATAAATTAGAAAAATATTGTTTAAAAGAAAATAGTTTAAAAAGTTTAGGAGTACTAATTTGTCTGAATACAGGACTCAGAATAGGAGAAATTTGTGCATTAAAATGGGAGGATATTGATTTAGATAAAAAATTAATCAATATAAAGAAAACACTGCAAAGAGTATATACTGTTGAAAAGAAAACAGAAATTATTATAGATAGTAGTAAAACAGAATCATCTATAAGAGCAATTCCTATGTCAGATAAGATTTATCACATATTAAAAGAATTACGAAAAAGGCAAGATCCAGAAGCTTTTTTTTTTGACGGGTTCAAAAGTGCAATATATTGAACCAAGAAGTTATCAAAACATGTTTAAAAGGATTTTAAAGGCAAGTAAAGTAAAAGAATACAATTTTCATGTTTTAAGACATACATTTGCGACAAATTGTATAAAGGTAGGTATGGATATTAAATCACTTAGTGAAATTTTAGGACATGCCAGTGTAGATGTTACATTAAATCGTTATGTTCATTCATCTTATGAGATGAAAAAGAAGTTTTTAGAGAAACTTTAAAAAAGTAAGTAAAAGAGGGTATATTTTAATCCTTAATTTTTTTGATATAAACTACTTGACAAATAAAAAATATAGTATTAAAATAGTTAGGTCACGAACTAAAAGAGGTGTGAATATGGAAAAACATGAAATTGGAAAATACATTCAAATTGTATCAAGACAATTAAAAAGAAATATGGATGAAACATTAAGCAAATATAATGTCACAGGTGTACAATCTATGGTCATAGGATATATTTATAAAAAATCTAAAAATGGAGAAGTATTTGCAAAAGATATCGAAGAAGAATTTGAAATGAGAAAGGCAACAGTTGCTGGAATTATTCAATTAATGGAATCAAATGGATTAATTGAAAGAAAAGCAAAAGAAGGTGACTGTCGATTAAAAAGCATTGTATTAACTCCAAAAGCATTGGAGATTCAAGCAATTGTGAAAAAACAAGTAAACATAGCAGAAAAAAATATTGTAAATGAAATGACCAAAGAAGAACAAAAACAATTTCTAACATTATTAAAAAAAGCTTCAATTAATTTAGAAGTAACAAAGAAAAAAGATACGAAATGAAAAAACACTAATTCACAAATGAAAAATGTGAAGAAATCATAATAGGAAAAGCAATAAAACCTATTAAAAATAATAAAGGAAGGAGATAGAAATGTTAAAAAAATTAGCAAGTTATATTAAAGAATATAAAAGAGACACCATATTAACACCTATTTTCGTTATCTTAGAAGTAGTCATGGAGGTAATCATTCCCCTATTAATGGCTAAAATTATAGATGTGGGAATCCAAAATGGAGATGTTCATTATATTCTAGAAATGGGAGGATTATTAATTGTTTCAGCCATATTATCTTTAACTTTTGGAATGTTATCAGGAAGATTTGCAGCAAAAGCATCAGCCGGATATGCTAAAAATTTGAGAAAAGCTATGTTTCATAAAGTACAAGATTATTCTTTTGAAAATATAGATAAATTTTCAACCTCAAGTTTAGTAACACGTATGACAACAGATGTTACTAATGTGCAAATGGCTTTCCAAATGATTATCAGAATTTTGGTTAGAGGACCAATCATGATGATATTTGCTTTATTAATGGTTATGTCAATTAGTTTGAAATTATCAGCTGTGTTTTTTGTAGCCATACCAGTTTTAGGTGTTATCCTATTTTATATAGCAATAAAAGCACATCCTAATTTTGAAAGAGTATTTAAAAAATATGATAAATTAAACAGAGTGGTTCAAGAAAATGTATCTGCTATTAGAGTAGTAAAAGCATATGTTAGAGAATCTTTCGAAGAAAAGAAATTTAAAGAAGTCAATGATGAAGTGTATGAGAACTTCAAAAAAGCAGAAAAAATTGTTGCTTTTAACGGACCAGTTATGCAACTTACCATTTATACATGTATTTTATTAATTTCATGGATTGGTACACAATTAATTGTTGGTGGAGAAATGGCAACAGGACAATTATCAAGTATCATTACCTATGCATGGCAAATCCTTGCTAGTTTAATGATGCTATCATTTGTATTTGTTATGATTATTATGGCACAATCATCAGCAGAAAGAATTATTGAAGTCGTTGATGAAGAGCCAACCATAAAAGATAAAGAAAATCCAATAACAGAAGTAAAAGATGGATCTATTAAATTTGAAAATGTTAGTTTCCAATATAGTGATGAGGAAAAAGATGATAAATTTGCCCTAGAAAATATTAATTTAGATATTAAAGCAGGAGAAACGATTGGAATTATTGGGGGAACAGGAAGTTCAAAATCAACACTTGTACAATTAATTCCAAGACTATATGATGTTACAAAAGGAAGTATCAAAGTAGGTGGCATTGATGTAAAAGACTATGAAATACATAGCCTAAGAGATGCCGTAGCGATGGTACTACAAAAAAATGTCTTATTCTCTGGAACGATTGCAGAAAACTTAAGATGGGGAGATAAGGAAGCAGACCAAGAAGATTTGGAAGAAGCATGTAAATTAGCACAAGCAGATGGATTTATTAAAGAATTCCCAAGTAAATATGAAACTGTACTAGATCAAGGTGGTACCAATGTTTCAGGAGGACAAAAACAAAGAATTTGTATTGCAAGAGCCCTGTTAAAGAAACCAAAAATATTAATTCTAGATGATTCAACAAGTGCCGTTGATACCAAAACAGATGCATTAATTCGAAAAGCATTTAGAGAAGAAATACCAAATACAACCAAAATTATTATTGCACAAAGAGTTTCTTCAGTAGAAGATGCAGATAAAATTATTGTTTTAAATGAAGGAAAAATAGATGGCATTGGAACATCAGAAGAATTATTAAAAACAAATGCAATTTATAGAGAAGTATATGAATCACAGATGAAAGGAGGAGACGAAGATGGAGAAAGTGAAGGGCAAGAAAAGAAAGACAATTAAAAGATTATTAAAATATGTAACTGAAAATTATAAATTACAACTAGCAGTAGTTTTAGTCAGTATCATTATTAGTGCTTTAGTTGGTGTTATTGGTACACAATTTATTAAATATTTAATTGATGATTTTATTACACCACTTTTAGGAAGTCAGTCTCCAGATTATTCAGCATTATTAAATGTGATTATGATAATGGCTGTTATCTATCTAGTAGGTGTGGTTTGTACATTCACATATAACCGATTAATGGTTAATATATCACAAGGCGTTTTAAACAAAATTCGTACACAAATGTTTAATCATATGCAAAAATTACCAATCAGATATTTTGATAGCAGAACACATGGAGACATTATGAGTACATATACAAATGACGTAGATACTTTAAGACAAATGTTAAGTCAAAGTATTCCACAAGTATTTTCAGCTTGTGTTTCTATGGTAGCTGTATTAATAGCCATGCTTGCAACCAATCTTTATTTAACACTTGTTGTATTAGCAATGGTCATATTGATGATATTTGTATCAAGATATCTAGGAGGAAACAGTTCAAGATTTTTCGTTAAACAACAAGAAGATATCGGAAAAGTTAATGGATATATCGAAGAAATGATGGAAGGACAAAAAGTTGTCAAAGTATTTAATTATGAAGAAGATTCAAAAGCAAGATTTGATGATTTAAATGAACAATTATGTGACAGTATGACAAAAGCGAATATGTATGCCAATATTTTAATGCCTTGTATCATGAATATAGGAAATTTAGGATATGTACTAGTTGCTGTTATTGGTGGTATTTTATCAGTTAACGGTATTTTGACAATAGGAAGTATTGCAGCCTTTTTACAATATGTAAAAGCCTTTACAAATCCATTAGGTCAAGTATCACAACAAATGAACTCTATTATTATGGCATTAGCAGGTGCTGAAAGAATCTTTGATTTAATTGACCAAGAAGAAGAGGTTGACGAAGGATATGTAACATTAGTAAATGCTAAAATGGAAAATGGAAAAATTGTGGAATCTGAAGAAAGAACAGGAATGTGGGCATGGAAACATCCTCATAAAGATGGAAGAATTACTTACACAAGACTTCGTGGTCAAGTAGAATTTGAAAATGTACAATTTGGATATGAACCAAAGAAACGAATTTTACATGATATTAGTCTTGTAGCTAAGGAAGGACAAAAAGTATCATTTGTTGGAGCAACAGGAGCAGGAAAAACAACCATTACAAACTTAATCAACAGATTTTATGATATCCAAGATGGAAAGATTCGTTATGATAGAATTAACATCAGAAAAATTAAGAAAGATGATTTAAGAAGATCTTTAGGAATGGTGCTTCAAGATACAAGTCTATTTACAGGAACTATCAGAGACAATATCCGTTATGGAAAACTAGATGCAACTGATGAAGAGGTTGAGGCAGCAGCAAAATTATCAAATGCAGATAAATTTATTAAACATTTACCACATGGATATGATACGATGATTACTGGAAATGGAGAAGGCTTATCACAAGGACAAAGACAATTATTATCAATTGCAAGAGCAGCATTAAATAATCCACCAGTATTAATCTTAGATGAAGCTACATCAAGTATTGATACAAGAACAGAAAAAATTGTTCAAGAAGGAATGGATAAATTAATGAAAGGAAGAACTGTGTTTGTTATTGCACATAGACTTTCTACAATTAAAAACTCTGATTTAATTATGGTATTAGACCATGGAAGAATTATTGAAAGAGGAAACCATAAGGAATTGATTGCACAAAAAGGAACCTATTATGGATTATATACAGGTGCAATTGAAATAGACTAGAAAATAGAAATATAGAAAATACACCTTTATAAGAAACACAAAGAATAATTTGTGTAAATTGAAATAAAGGTGTATTTTTATGTAAAAAAGGGAAAAATGAGATGCGTTTATTGGATAGAGATTTAAAATAAAACTTTTTTAGAGAAAATCTATACAAAAAAATTGAATTATGATAAAATTTAAAGAGAGATTAATAAATAATGAAATAGTAGTAAAAATGAAGGGGGAAAACAAATGAAAACAAAAGTCATAGGAAGAATGATTATTATATTAATCATACTTATTTTAATTTTAGGAGGCGTTTTTGCTTATTTATATTTTGCAACAGATTTATTAAAATCAAATCAACAACTATTTTTTCAATATTTAGGACAACTAACAGCAAGTGAGGATGGATTTGTCGAAAGTAATTTAAATGCATACTTTGAAAAGAAAAGAACAAGTAAATATGAAGATAGTGGAAAATTCTATGCTGATATAAATATGAGTAATTTAGATGCAGATATGTTAGCAACTGTTAATGACTTTAATATAGAATATTCAGGACAAATTGATAATGCGGCAAGAAAAAATGAACAAGATATATCTATAAACTATTCAAGTGATGTTAATTTTCCTATAAAATACAAATATGCAAATGAAACAGTAGGATTACAAACAGATTATGTTTCAAGCAAATATATAGGAATAGAAAATAAAAACTTAAAGGAATTTGCAGAAAAATTGGGAATTACAGATACAGAAAGTATTCCAGATTCAATAGACTTATATGCGCAATCAGAAAACGAAAATGTTTTTAATTTTACAGAACAGGAAAAAGAACAAATTATTAACACATATAGAACTATTGTAGAAGAGAAGTTGGCTAATAAAGAATTTGGAAAGACAGAAGAAAATGGAGTAACCAATTATTCAGTTGAAATAACCAATCAAGAAGCAAAAGAATTAATTGTTCAATGTTTAGAAACATTAAAAAATGATACAGTCATATTGCCTAAAATAGAAGAGGCTTTAGCAGAAACCTTAGAAATTGCTAACCAAAGCTCAACAGAAGAAATAACGGTACAAGATGTTATACAAGAATATATTGATGAATTAAATGCAGTAGAAATGCAAGATGGAGCATCTACTATTACAGTTTCACAAACAAATAAAAAATTAACAGGAATTATATTACAAATAGAGGAAAATGAATTTAAAATAACAAAAACAAATGAACAAGGAATCGTAACCTATACAATAGAAATGAATATAAAAGATGCAGATTCAGAAGATACTGCAAGAGTGTTTATGTCAGCAAGCTATCAAGGTCTAGAACAATTAGCAAGTGTTAATGAGACATATCAATTTGGTATTATAGGAACAGCGGATGGACAAGAACAAAAAGTGGTATATAATTGGAATTGTACAGATACATTTAAAGATGATATTCAGATTGAGGATTTTGGAGAAGATGAAATTCAAACATTAAATGCATATGATAGTGAACAAATTGCTACATTAATGATGAGCATAGGAGAAAGAATTCAACAAGTAAATACGATGCAAATGGAGCAAATCGGGTTTACACAATATGGCAATCCAATGTTGTATGCGTTTCCATTAACATCCATTGGTCTATTAACTTATAGTCAAACAAATAATGAGGAGATTGTAACCAACCAAAATGAAGGAACAAATACAACAGAAAATGATACAAATGTAAATGACGATTCAAATCTTTCATCAGATGAGATGATGAATCAACTACAACAAACATCAAATGATTTGACAAATGCAACAATAGAACAATATGTAGGAGAAAATAGAGGAAGTGTTATAAGAGATCTTTTATTATACGTTTCAACAACAAATGCATCACAAACAGATGAGAACAGAAAAATAAATGTTAGTGGTGATATACAAATGTCAGGAAATGATACAGAAGTACCATCTGATATAGATACTAGTGCAACATATAATGTAGAACTAAATTATGACGAGAATGAAAATGTAAATGAAATTATCATTACCAAAAGATAAAATATTCTATTAAGAAAGTTATGGAAATAATAGAATTATAATTTTTAAAATAAATCTTTATAGAAGGGAAGAAAGAAAAATGAGTGATATGACAATTTCAAAAGATATTATCCATATCGGAGCAAGTGATAAAAATATTAAAATTTTTGAAAGCCAATACGTATTAGAAAATGGAATGAGTTACAATTCTTACCTAATAAAAGATGAAAAAAATGTGGTATTAGATACTATTGATGAAAAATTAACAGACAAATGGTTTGAAAAATTAGAAAAAGCATTAGATGGAGAAAAACCAGATTATTTAATTATTTCTCATATGGAGCCAGATCATGCATATAATATAGGAGAATTAGCTAAAAAATATCCAGAAATGAAAATTGTTGGAAATCAGCTTACCTTTAATATGCTTGCCAATTTCTTTAAAGAAATTGATTTTTCTAATAGAAAATTTGTTGTTATGGAAGGTGATGTGCTAGATATTGGAAAACATAAATTACAATTTTTTATGGCACCAATGGTACATTGGCCAGAAGTTATGGTAACATATGAACAAACAGAAAAAATCCTATTTTCAGCAGATGGTTTTGGAAAATTTGGAGCATTAGATGTGGATGAAGAATGGGATTGTGAAGCAAGAAGATATTATTTTGGAATTGTTGGAAAATATGGAATGCAAGTTCAAGCTTTGCTAAAAAAGGCAGCAAACTTAGATATTCAAATGATTTGTCCTTTACATGGACCAATCTTAAAAGAAAACTTAGGATATTATATTGATAAATATAATACATGGAGTAGTTATAAACCAGAAGAAGAAGGAATCTATATTGCTTGTAGTTCTATCTACGGAAATACCTTAAAAGCTGCTCAAAAATTAGCAGAAATTTTAAAAGAAAAAGGTGCAAAAAAAGTCGTATTAGCAGATTTAACAAAAGAAGATTGGGCAGAAGCAGTGGAAGATGCATTTAGATATTCTCATTTAATTGTAGCATCTTCTAGCTATAATGCGGGATTATTCCCACCAATGAAACAATTTTTAGATCATTTAAAAGAAAGAAATTATCAAAATAGAACTGTAGGAATCCTAGAAAACGGATCATGGGCACCTTCAGCTGGAAAATGTATGAAGGCTACCTTAGAAGAAATGAAAAATATCAATACGATAGAACCAATCATTACGATAAAATCAACAATGAGTGATGAAAATATCTCACAAATGGAAGAAATGGCGGATAAGATTTTAGAAAAATAATAGATAGAAGAATATAAAAAATACACTATATGATTTGTAAAACATATAGTGTATTTTTTTGAAATATAGAAGGACTAATCATGATTTTGATTAGCTAAAACAGAATTATCTACTGTCTCACTTTTAGATTGAATTGCTCTTAAAATTGCTCTACTGATAGGACCTGCGATTAAAATATTTAAGAAAAATGCTGCACAGAAGTTTCTAGGCCATCTAATAAAGAATTCACTAAAGATTGTTTGAGCATTATCTCCACCTAAAAATCCACCAATAATTGTCATGACTAAAGACATTAAGGTAACAATAAAGAAACAATTAAAAAGAATGTATGCATTCATACTATCAGATTTATCAACAAATTTTTCTAATAACATATGATTGATTTTTCCAATAACTACATTTTCTAAAATAAAAGCAATGATAAACGTTACAGGAAAAGCAATAATAGCAGTTTTTATAGAATTTAAATTAAACCCACCTAAGTGAATAGAAATATTTAAAAGTCCCATAAAAAATACCATAATGAAACACATACTAATTCCGAAAATAAGTCCCTCTTTTTTATTTGTTGGCATAAAAATTCCACCCTTCTCACAAAAAAATAACGTGTAACTAAACTGGATTTACGCCACTAAAGCTACGCGTTTACATACTTATATATTATACCATATTTGGAAAAATGATGTAATAGTAAATTTCAAAAAAATTGAAAAAATTTTTTTCTTGTGTATAAATGATGATAATGATATAATGTTGTCCAATAGGGGACGTTTCTTTTTGAGACATTTTTATGTAAAGTCTGTCCTTGTTATAAAATAATTTAATTGAAATCTTTCATTTCTTAGAATAAAGAATTAAAACTTTACATAAAAATGTCTCAAAAAGAAACGTCCCTAACTGGACAAAGGTTGGTGATGTTTATGTCACATAAAAAAATGGAGACAGGATTAATTGTAATAAAACAGACAAGATTTGATAAAATAAGAAGAGGTCTGTTGATGTTTTTTTATGGAAAGGATTATAAAATATTTGAGAATTACCAACAATTAATAAAGGTAAATAGACCAAAAAACATTATTATTCCAAAAGAAATCAAGGATCTTTAAAATAAGTAAAAAGGTGAGAATATGTGTACTTGTATGACATTCAAAACAAAAGATTGGTACTTCGGAAGAAATTTAGATTTAGAAGCTACTTTTGGAGAAAAGGTGATAGTGACACCTAGAAATTATGAATTTGCTTTCAGAAATCATGTAAATATGAAAACAAAATATGCCATAATAGGAATGGGAACAGTTATAGAAGATTACCCCTTATATGCAGATGCAGGAAATGAAAAAGGACTATGTATGGCAGGATTATATTTCCCTGGAAATGCTGTTTATTTTGAGGAAAAAGAAAGGGCTATCAATATAGCTTCATTTGAATTGATTCCATGGTGTTTAGGAAATTTTTCGAGTATAGCAGAACTGAGAGAAGTATTAGAAAAGATAAATATAACAAATCAAACATTCCATAAAAATATGCCAGTTGTGGATTTACATTGGATGATTAGTGATGAAAAAGAATGTATTGTATTAGAACAAACGAAAAATGGATTACAAATATATGAAAATCCCTATGGTGTTTTAACCAATAATCCACCATTTGATTATCATCAAACGAATATCAATAATTATATGAATATATCAGCTAAATTTCCAACCAATACGTTTTCTGAAGAACTTTCCTTGAAACCATATGGACAAGGGATGGGAATGATGGGCTTGCCAGGAGATGTTACACCAACTTCTAGATTTGTCAGAGCAGTATTTTATAAATTCAACTCTATCACAGATGAAGATGACGAAAGTTCTATTTCTCAATTTTTTCATATCTTAGATTCTGTTTCAATGATAAAGGGAAGTGTTATCACTAAAGAAAATCTTTATGATATGACAACGTATTCTTCTTGTATAAATGCAAGTAAGGGCATATATTATTTTAAAACCTACTATAACAACCAAATACATGCAGTTTCATTAAATGAAGAAAATAAAAAAGCAGATAAATTGGAGATATATGAATTACCAAAAAGACAACATATACAATATTTAAATAACAAAAATGGTAATTAAAGAAGTTAGAGATAAAAAAGATGATTTGCTAAAAATGAGCAAATACATCTTTTTTTCTTTGTAATAATGAAAAATCTAAGAAAAGATGATATAATAGAATACGGTAATGATTAACCAATATCATTGGTATAAAAATATAAGTGAGGAAGGAATATGAAAAATATTAAGGACTATACATTAGAAGAATTAAAAGAAGAAATGAAAGAAATTGGAGAAAAACCATTTCGAGCAGAACAAATTTACAAATGGATGTATGAAGCAAGAGTTTCTGATTTTGATGAAATGACCAATTTATCATTAGAATTAAGAGAAAAATTAAAACAAATATATGAGATAAAAGAATTTAAAATATTAAAAAAACAAGTAGCATCAGATGGAACAAGAAAATATTTATTTGATGTATTAGATGGAAATGCCATTGAAACAGTATTAATGGAATATCATCATGGATTTAGTATCTGTGTATCTTCTCAAATTGGCTGTAAAATGGGATGCAAATTTTGTGCGTCAACAGGAATTCCATTTGCAAGGAATTTAAGTAGTGGAGAGATTATTGAACAAATTATGGCTGTAGAAAGAGATGCCAATGTTAGAATTTCGAATATTGTCTTTATGGGAATTGGAGAGCCATTAGATAATTATGATAATGTGGTAAAAGCCATTCGAATTATCAATCATTCCAAAGGATTAAATATAGGGGCAAGACATATTAGTATATCTACTAGTGGTTTGGTACCAAAAATATATCAATTGGCAGAAGAAAATATACAATGTACACTATCTATTTCTTTACATGCAACAACAGATGAGCAAAGAAGTAAGATGATGCCTGTAAACAATACATACCATATAGAAGAATTACTACAAGCTTGTAAGGACTATATCGAAAAAACACATAGAAGAATCTCATTTGAGTATGCATTAGCAAAAGAAAATAATGACAATCTGGAGGATGCCAAACGATTAGTGAAATTGTTAAAAGGAATGCTTTGCCATGTCAATTTAATTCCCATTAATAAAATTGAAAATGGAGCATATACCAAAAGCTCAAATGAAAATATCATGAAATTTAGAGATTATTTAAATGAACATGGAGTTGTGGCAACCATTAGAAGAGAATTGGGGTCAGATATTGATGCAGCTTGTGGACAATTAAGAAGAAAAAATTTAAAAGGATAGTATAAATTCTATCCTTTTAATAGTTTTAGTAAACTTTCAATATCTTTTTTACAATTCATCATTTCATAGTCTTTAATAGCTTTTTGACAAAACTCTTCAGCTTTTTCAAAATCATTTGTATAAACAGAATATATGGTTTGTAATCGATAATATAAAGCTTCATTTCGAATATCATCTAAATCATTGTCTTTTAGAAATTTTTCGCAAGCTTTTAATTGTGTATTTGCTTTTTTCAAAAGATTCGTGTCTTTATTAGTTGCATAATTTTCTAATAGTAAAGAAATTAATAAAAGGCGATAATCTGCTTGACCACGAGTGAAATTGGCAAGTTTAGCTTCTTCTAGACGTTCAATTAACATGTTATATTTTAAATCAAAAGCATTTTCAATTTTTAAATAACACCTCGTAATCCATAAATCTGTTACCAATTTTCTGTATTCATTAATATAAGGAAAATAGTTTTCTTTAATATTCATCCATATGTCATAACTTTCTTTGTAATTTTTCAAACAGTTACAAGTATACAAAGCCTTTACATGATAGAATAAGCAAACAATACGTTTTTCTAAAGAATCTTTTCCATTATCAACAATTTTTGAAGCAATATCTAAATATTTCTTTGCTTCTTCTTGGTTTTGAGATTTAGACATGATATTAATATAATCGCACAAAGCTTCTAATTCTTCATTTTTATCTTGAATCATATTTGCCATTTTGGCTCTTTTTAAATGAGGGGAATCTTCACCTTTATCCCACATACCTCTAACATAAATATAGTATTTTAGATTTCTAATAATCGTAACATATTCTTTATATAATTTGTTTTTTTCTAACATATTTAAAACTTGTTTTGTGATATTCCATTCATCTAATTCATCAAATAGCTTTAATTTAGAAATATCATTATAACATTCACCCACATAGGCAGATTTATCTATATAAAACTTTGCTAATTGGTTTAAAAATGTTTCTTTATCAAAATCTTCATCAGAAGCATTTACTAAGACAAGTGTTTTAATTAAATTGTGCATATCTAATCTAGGATTATTTTGAATAATCGGGATTAATAAATCATTTGTATAACATTCTGTAATTGCTTCTTGCCACTCATTTGATAATATATCTAAATGTAATATGTAGGAAACAAGTTCAATCGAGATGGTATATTTAAAATTTGCACAGATGATGACGATTTTTTTAGCAATTGGACTTAATTCTTTCCATATATCATGAATGATTTTTTCTGACATGATTTTATAATCTTCATTTGTTTTTGTATATTTAGAAATCGCATTTTCTAAAGAAACACCTAATTTATTGGCATTGACAATCTTTTTCATTAAATAGATAGAGGCAAACGGAATACCACCAGTAATGGAATATAATGTATCAACTAATGAGGGCTGCATATCCATAATTTTTCTAAAATTTTCTGTTGTATGAAGCATAGCTTTTAGCTCTTCCTTAGAAATGAAGTCATTAATACAAAAACTAGAACAATAGGTATCTAAAGCATTTTCATATTGATGATAAGGAATAGAAGTAATCATTACTATTTTTGAAAACTTAGAAAAGTTTTTTACAAATGTAATAGTTTCATCTTGGATAATATCATCATCAAAATCGAATATAAGGATAGATTTACTGTTTTTTATAAATTCAAGACAAGCATCCTGTTTTTCTTCAGGTTTGATTTCTGCTTTATTTTCTAAGTTAAAAAGCAAAATGGTATCTAAAATAGTAGATAATTGATTTTCCTTTTTTAGATTGATCCAAATCATATTTTCAAATTTATTTTTTAAACTCAAATCATACATATATGCCATAACAGATTTTGATTTTCCACCTAATTTATATCCATAAATATAAGCAATATTAATAGGATGATTGATAAAATCATCTAAAAACGAAGTTAGTTTTTGAGAACGAATAATTTTGCTTAAGTCTTGAGGAATTAGGTTATTTTTTGTTTGGATAGTTGTATCCTGAAAAATAACTGTATTTGTAGCAGATAAATAATTTTTAGCAAATGTATCAATCTTAGAATCATCCACTTGTACTAATTTTGCATATTCTAGAATTCCTTGCAAAAAACTAGGAATGTCTTTTGGAATACTACCAGTTAAGAATTTTCGGATACTCACTTCTGCATAATGTGTATAATCTGCAATTCTCGTATAGATATATGTTTTACTGGGCAATTCGCCTTTTATATTATGCTTTTTAATAGATAATTTCATTTCATTAATAAAATCAGATAATAATTTTGCTCTATTTGTTTTTAAGATATCTTGTTCCATATGTTCCTCCATCAATAACAAAATCTATCTTTATTATACCATTATGTTACATAAAAGTACAAGGATAGAAGGGAATATCTCCATAAAGAAAATGAAAATTGATAATTTTTTTATCAATTTTAAAAAACTGTATTTTGAAAAGTTTAGTGATTGAGATTAACATAAAATAAAATAGGCATATATTGAGCAAGAAACTAAACGCTTAAAAATGCTAAACTTGAATTCTTTAGTAAAGAATTTGTAACAAAAAACATTTAATGTAAAATAAAAGGAGGAGACAATATGATTTATAATCTGACATTAAATGATAGAACACAGAAGAAAGTGCTTCGGGAATTAGAAATAACAGAAAAGTTGATTTCAAAGGTTGCGACAAAACTTTCATCAACACAGAAAACTTGTGATATTTATGCAATGTCTGATTTAGGGATGGCACATAATGTTACAAGAATGAGAGGTGGTTTCTTTACAGGAGCTGCATATGTCTGGGAACAACCAGATACTCCATTCATTCCTGTAGATACTACAATCAATGTATGTGGTACAGCTTTGTATAAAATAAATTCTGATATGAATATAACAGAATTTAAAGAGAGATGTGAGAAAGCTTTAAAAGCCCCATCAAGGTATGACTGGAATTTTACCAATGGTAACCATTTTATTTCTTTATGTTATTCGGAAAATAACATGGGAATGCAGGAAGGTTACTATATGCTTGTCCATGCTTCAGCATGCGAATACAAGGAAGAGTTATATCCAGTTATAGGGAACTGGTACTATCAAGATATTTGCACTGAAAGACTTAATCATTATCGATATATAAGATATATTAAAGGAGATAAAGCAGAGAAGCTATATGAATGGGCTAAATTGTTGGAGTCTTATAACAGAGAGCGAAACCATAATTTCTGTCAGAGAGTTTTATCAGGAAATATGGGAAGAGAAATCTTAAGTGTATCGCATTATGGAATGCCAAGTATACATGAAGTATTGATTGGTGTTCAAAAGACCGAGGGACTTGCAACATTGCTCACAAGTCCAGGAAAAAATGTGTATATAGTGAAGAAAATAGAAAATGCTAAGAACAACTATATGCCACATGGTTTCGGATTAGAACTACCAGAAGAAAGTGATTTCACATATCATAGAAATGGCATACAAATAGGAGAAAAGAAATTTTATTCTGGAAGTATTACCATTGGAGAGGATGCTATTAATCGGCATAGCTTTTCTGAAACTGATGAAAGTTTAAGAAAGCATATCAGAAAAATAGTACAGATTAACGAATTAGAGATTTGTGCAGAATTAAAACAGATTTGTTCATTTTCTGCGAATGGATTTCAAGTATGGAGAGGTAATTGATATGTTATATGTAACAAGACATGGAGAAACAGACTGGAACTTGTATGGAAAAGTACAAGGAAAAGCAGATATTGAGTTAAATGCTAAGGGAATAGAACAGGCAAAAGAAACAATGGAAAAGCTAAAAGAAGAAAACATTGATTTCATTATTTGTTCACCATTAAAAAGAGCAAGACAGACGGCTGAAATCATTAATTCTGAGAAGAATATTTCTATTATCTTTGATGAAAGAATCTCTGAGAGAGATTTCGGAGAAATGGAAGGAATGTCTAAAGATGATTTTGATTTTCAGGAGTTTTGGAATTACAAGAAAAATGTAACTTATGAAAAAGCTGAAAATATAAGAGTTTTCTTTAATAGAATATTTTTATTTTTAGACGAGATAAAAAAGAAGTATAAAGATAAGAATATTTTATTAGTAACTCATGGAGGTGTTAGTATAGCTGTTAATTGTTATTTCAATGAAATACCTGAAAGTGGAGCATGTTTACCGTTATGTATTAAAAACTGTGAGGTAAAAAGTTTTCAGTTTTAAATAACATATAAGGAGAGTGCATATGAAACAAATCATTTTTTTGAGACATGCAGAAACTAAGTTTAACAAAGAGGGAAGGTTTTGTGGAAGAATAGATACAGATATTACAGAAGAGGGAAGGAAAAAAGCAGAAAAAATGAAAGAAACTTTTAAAACATATCATTTTGATGCGATATATTGTTCACCTCTTAAAAGAACAAAACACACATTACAAGCTATTTTCCTAAACCGGGAATTCATTGAAGAGGATGGCTTTACAGAAATCAGTCTTGGAGATTGGGAAGGATTGAAGAAAGAGGATGTTAATCAGAAACTTCGAAAATCCTTTCAACAAGGAGATTATGTACCACCTCATGGTGAAAGACATCAAGATGTAGAAGCAAGAGTAAGAAAAGCGATTGAAACAATTCTTGCAACTTATCCAGATGATTCTGTAATTCTGGTATGTACAAGCAACGGAATTATGAGAATAATTAAGAGAATCTATGACATCAAGAATGAAAAAATGATGTCAGGCAACTTAGAATACTTTTTCTTAAAGAGAGAAGCATAAATGAGAATTAAGAAAAACGAGTCTAGAATGAAAATTTCTAGGCCCGTTTTCAATTTTGAAACGATTGGGTACGTTCCTAAAGGTCTACTTTAAAGAATAATACAAATCAATCCACCACTACCTTCATTAACAATTCTTTCTAATGTTTCTTGTAATTTAATTTGTGCTTCTTCAGGCATTTTGGCCAGTTTGGTTTGTAAGCCTTCATTTACCAATTCATGTAGACTTTTTCCAAAGATATTTGATTCCCAGATTTTTTGAGGATCACTTTCAAATCCTGAAAGTAAGTAATTGACTAATTCTTCTGATTGTTTTTCAGAACCAACAATTGGGCATACTTCTGTTGCAACATTGGTTTTAATAAGGTGAATAGAAGGAGCCATGGCTTTTAATTTTACGCCAAATTTTGATCCTTGTTTTACCATTTCTGGTTCTTCTAAGATTAATTCATCCATTGAAGGTGTTACAATTCCATAACCTTTTCTATTAACTTCATCTAAGGCATAAGCGATTTTATCATATTTCTTTTTCACATCAGCTAATTCAGAAATAATACTAAACAAATCTCCTTCATTAGAAACTGGAATACCTGTAATTTCTGTAAGCACTTGGTAGAATAATTCTTCTTTTAAGGTGATTTCTACATTTACTTTTCCAGTACCTAACTGGATATCTGTTATAGAAGTTTTTGAAATGATTTCTGTTTGTTTAATGGTATCTGCACAGCCTGAGATTTCTTTTAGGACATTTACATTAGAAAAAGCATCTTTAATTTCTTTATATAATTCTGTTTTTAAAGGGTGTGACATATCTAATCCATCAATCCATCTAGGAAATTTGATGCAGATTTGGTCAACAGGGAATTCATATAATACTTTAGAAAACATGGTATTAATATTTTCAATCGTTAAATATTCACAATTAAGAGGCATAACAGATGTATTGTATTTTTCGCTTAGTTGTTCTGCAAGCTCTTTAGTATATTCTGAATCAGGATCATTTGAATTTAATAAAATGATAAATGGTTTGTTCAAAGCTTTTAATTCACTCACAACTCTTTCTTCAGCTTTAATATAGTCTTCCCTTGGAATATCTGTAATGGTTCCATCAGTTGTAACTAAAACACCAATGGTAGAATGCTCTTCAATTACTTTTTTGGTTCCAATTTCAGCAGCTGTTTCAAAAGGAATTTCTTCTTCAGACCAAGGTGTTTTTACCATTCTAGGCATGTCATCTTCTAAATAACCAATAGCATTATCTACTAGATATCCAACACAATCAACCAATCTTGCCTTGAATTTTAAATTATCATTTAAGGTGATTTCAATTGCTTCATTCGGAACAAATTTTGGTTCTGTTGTCATGATAGTTCTACCACCAGCACTTTGTGGTAATTCATCTTTAGCCCTTTCTTTTTTGTATTCATTATCAATGTTGGGAATGACTAATAAATCCATAAATCTTTTAATAAAAGTGGATTTACCAGTTCGTACAGGACCAACGACTCCTACATAAATATCTCCATCAGTCCTTTTTGCGATGTCTTGATACAATCTTGTATTTTCCATCTATATACCTCCTTTTAATCACTTTCAAAATGTTTGTACTAAATTACTTTAATTAATGTATATTGGACTTTTCTTGGGTTTATGACAAGTTTTCAAAAAAACTTGATAAAATCCGATGCTTATGATAAAATAGCAATATTAAAAACAAAAACATATACTATACTATATTAGCTAAAAGGAGCGAAACAAAATGGATAAAGTGCAGGATACAATAGACTTATTAAAAATGTACAATCAAGAACATATTATAAAATTGTTAGAAAAATTAGATGAAGATAAAAAGCAAGCATTAATAGATCAAATTAGCAAAATTGATTTTCATCAATTAAAAGAGTTATATGATAATACAAAAAAAGAAACAGAAATAAAAGAAAATAAAATAGAGCCATTGCCATATTTAGATAAGAAAAAATTATCAGAAGAGCAAAAAGAAGAATTTCAAAAATTAGGAGAAGAAGTTCTAGAAAATGGACAATATGCGGTTGTGACAATGGCAGGAGGGCAAGGAACAAGATTAGGACATTCAGGACCAAAGGGAACTTTTAAATTAGATGTTTATGGAAAAGGAAAATATCTATTCGAAATTTTAGCAGAAAATTTAAAAGAAGCGAATCAAAAATATGGAAGAGTGATTCCATGGTATATCATGACAAGTAAACAAAATAATGACGAAACAATTGAATTTATGGAAAAACATAACTATTTTGGGTATGCCAAAGAGTCAGTAAGATTCTTTGCACAAAGTGAATTACCTTTAGTAGATGTAAATGGAAAACTATTGGTAGGAAAAGATATGAAGATAAAGGAAGCATCTGATGGAAATGGTGGTACATATTCTTCTCTAAGAGCAAGTGGATGTCTAGCAGAGATGAAGGAAAAAGGAATCAAATGGGTATTCATTGGAGGCGTGGATAATGCCTTATTAAAAATGGCAGATACTATTTTGTTAGGGATGGCAATTAAGAAAAAAGTACAAATTGCCTCAAAATCAATCGTAAAGGCAAATGCTCATGAAAGAGTGGGCGTATTTGGAAAAATGAATGGGCATCCAAAAGTTATTGAATATACAGAATTACCAGAAAAAATGGCAGAGGAAGTAGATGAAGATGGAGAACTAAAATATGGAGAAGCCCACATTATGTGTAATCTATATACGATAGAAGCAATCGAAAAAATCAGTAAAGAAACATTAATCTATCATAGTGCTTTTAAGAAAAATTCATATATAGATGAAAATGGAAAAGAAGTGATTCCAACAGAGCCAAATTCATATAAATTTGAATCATTTATCTTTGATGCATTTGAATTATTTGATGATATTGCCATATTAAGAGGAAAAAGAGAAGATGACTTTGCACCAGTCAAAAATAAAGAGGGCGAAGATAGCCCTAAAACAGCAAAGGAATTATATGAAAAATTCTGGAACAGAAATTAAGGGATTTTGGGGACGGACTCATTTTTCCCTTTTTATTTTTAAATCGGAAAGGATTGAAGAAAATGGAAGAATGTAAAATTAAAAATTTATATAATTTAGAAGAAACAATTGCAAAAGATTTATTAGAAAAAAGTACATATCCATGGGAAGTGTTACCAAATATCGGAGACTATATTTTAGAATTAGGAGAAAAATTAGATAAAGATAAATATGAAAAAGTAGGGGAAAATGTTTGGATTGCAAAAAGTGCAAAAGTAGCACCAACTGCATATATTAATGGTCCTGCTATTATTGGAAAAGAAGCAGAAATAAGACATTGTGCATTTATTAGAGGAAATGCGATTGTAGGAGAAGGAGCGGTTGTTGGAAATTCTACAGAATTAAAAAATGTTATCTTATTCAACAAAGTGCAAGTTCCACACTATAACTATGTAGGAGATTCTATTTTAGGATATAAAGCACATATGGGAGCAGGTTCCATTACATCTAATGTAAAATCAGATAAGCAATTAGTTGTAATAAAAAATGGTAAAGAAACCATAGAAACGAAAAGAAAAAAAGTAGGAGCTATGCTAGGTGATAATGTAGAAGTAGGTTGTGGTTCTGTATTAAATCCAGGAACAATTATTGGAAGAAATTCAAATATTTATCCATTATCTTCTGTAAGAGGTGTTGTTCCAGAAAATAGTATTTACAAAAATAAAAATGAAGTAGTGGAAAAACAAGACAGATAAAATTAATTATAATTAATAAAATAAGAAGTGATGAAAGATATCCTTATTAGTAGCATCTAATGAGGATATTTTTTGTTATTAAAATCTAAAAAATAAAAAAATTTCTTAAAGTGGAATACTTCAAGAAATTTTTACAATGCAATATTATCAATAAATCATGATAAAGTCAAGTAAAACACAAAATATCATGTGATAAAAAGCAAAAAGAAAACTTTATGAAAAAAATCTCTCAAATACGGATAATAAATAGAATATATAAGATATTTATTTTCTTAGAGTATTCCACTCTAAGAAAGTATTAAAAATAGTCTATAGCAGTATAGCAAAAGAAAAAACAATGATAGAAAACAAAAGAAGGGAGATTTTTTTTATGAGAAACATGACAAAACAAATGAATAATGGTATTACATTAATTGCATTGGTAATTACAATAATAGTTTTATTAATTTTAGCAGGGGTAACAATTGCAACTTTAACGGGAGAGAATGGAATATTAACTAAGGCAAGCGATGCAAACAGAGAAACAGAAATAGCATCAGTAAAAGAACAGGCACAATTAGATATTACTAATTGGGTAGCAGGAAAGATGGAAAATGGAGAAGATGCAACAGTAGATACTTGGGAAGATATAAAAACAATATTAGATGAGGCAAATACAGACGAAGAAAATAGGTATTATGTAGAGGTTACAGAAGAAGGGGTGGAAACACCAAGTGGATATATAGTGCCTATAGAAGAGTTATACACGAATAGTTCAGAAAATAGTGATTTTGATGAAAATGAGTTGACAATAGGGACTGCAATAAATGCAGATAAATATGGACAGAAAGTAACAAATTATACTGTACAAACATCAGAAATGAGTACAAATGTATGGAGATTGTTTTATCAAGATAATAATTATACATATTTAATAACAGATGAATCTATTGGTAGTTATGTACCAAGTCGTTATTATAGTTCATATACCAATAGCTCAATGGTAAGTATAATAGGACAAAAATTAAATCCTATGTTATTGGAAAAAGAAAACTTTTTTATTGAAGATAATACAAATAATAATTTGAGAGCAACAGCATGGTTGACAGATACAACAAAGTGGGCAGAATATGTTAATGATGATGCAATTTTTGCAATAGCAAGTCCAACCATGGAATTATATGTAAACTCTTTTAATGCAACAGCAAGTACTAATGGAACAAGTTCAATAAGATTAAATGTAACAGGAAATGGATATTATGTGGTAAACAATCCTACATTAGAGACAAGCTATAATTGGGGAATTTATAATAAAGATACAGCATCATCTTGGTGGATTGCTTCACCTAATTGGATTAATGCTAATAATGTGTTTACTGTTGAAATGGCAAGTAAGATGTTTGGTGGAAATACGGCTGTTAGTAATTCATATGCTATTCGTCCGATAGTTTGTATTCCAACATCTGTATTTAATAGCAAATATTTGTCATCATTGGTTGATGAATAAAATTTGATAAAGGGTAACAAAAAGAGCTTTGTAAAATTAACATGAAAAGAAAAATTTTTCGTAAAGGAATTTATAAAAATTCCTTTATTTTTTTATCCCAATTGTATATAATAGGAAAGAAAAAATACAAAAATGTCCAAAAAGAAACGTCCCTAAATGGACAAAAAGATAAGAGGTGCAAAATGAATAAAACGGAAGCTAAAAAAAGAATAGAAGAATTAAGAGAAAAGACAGAATATTATGCAAAAAAATATTATGATGATGATAAACCAGAAATATCAGATTTTGAGTATGATATGTTAATGGTAGAATTAAGAAATTTAGAAAAAGAATATCCAGAATTTATTTCAAAAGATTCTTTAACACAAAAAGTAGGTGGACATGTTAAAGAAGGATTTCAAAAAGTAACGCATGAAGTGCCACTTCAAAGTTTGCAAGATGTATTTAGTTTTGAAGAAGTAGAAGAATTTGATGAAAGAATCAGAAAACAAGCTGAGGAAAATGGAATAAAAGAAGTTAATTATGTGGTAGAAACGAAAATAGATGGATTATCTGCTGCATTAGAATACAAACAAGGAAAGTTTGTAAGAGGTGCTACAAGAGGAAATGGATTAATTGGAGAAGATGTTACAGAAAATCTAAAAACAGTAAAAACGATTCCAATGGAATTAACAGATAAAATAGATATTACAGTTAGAGGAGAAGTCTTTATATCAAAACAAGATTTTGAAAAGATGAACCAAGAAAGAGAAGAAAATGAAGAAGAGTTATTTGCAAATGCTAGAAATGCAGCGGCAGGCTCTTTAAGACAGTTAGATAGTAAGATAACAGCCAAAAGACCACTAGATATCTATATTTTCAATGTACAAAAAATAGAAGGAAAAACGTTTAACTCTCATTTCGAAGAATTAGAATACTTGAACAAGCTAGGATTTCATGTAAATCCTGTTAGAATCCCTTGTAAAACAATTCAAGAAGCAGAGCAAGCCATTGAAAAAATTGGAGAAGATAGAGAACATTTAACATTTGGAATTGATGGAGCTGTTATTAAGGTAGATGATTTACATTTTAGAGAAATATTAGGTTCAACGATAAAGGTTCCAAGATGGGCAGTAGCATATAAATATCCACCAGAGAAAAAAGAAACAATTTTAAAAGACATCATCTGTCAAGTAGGAAGAACAGGCGTTATTACTCCAATGGCCATATTAGAGCCTGTCAAAGTAGCAGGTTCAACCATATCAAAAACAACGCTTCACAATGAGGATTTTATTAAAGAGAAAGAATTAAAAATAGGAGATACGGTTGTTATTCAAAAAGCAGGAGATGTCATTCCAGAAATTGTAGAAGTAGTAAAGAATAAAAGGACAGGAAATGAAAAGGATTTTGAAATGCCAAAGGTATGTCCAGTTTGTGGAGCACCTACTGTCAGAGAAGAAGGAGAAGCAGCAGTAAGATGTACAGGAATTGAATGTCCAGCAAAATTATTTAGAAATTTAGTTCATTTTGTTTCAAGAGAGGCAATGGATATTTCTGGTCTTGGAGAAAATATTATTCAACAATTATTGGATAAAGAACTTATTAAAAATATAGCAGACATTTATACATTAAAATTTGAAGACATTGCTTCATTGAAAAAGAATGGAAAGAAATTTGCACAAAATTTAGTGGATGCCATAGAAAACAGTAAGAAAAATGATTTATCAAAACTAATAACAGCTTTAGGTATTCGCCATGTCGGTGTAAAAGCTTCTAGGATGCTTGCAAAGAAATATAAGACAATGGATAATCTAATGAATGCAAGTTTTGATGAATTAAGTATGATAGATGACATTGGACCAATTGTGGCAAATAGTATTAGAGAATTTTTCTTGGAAGATCAAACAAAGGATTTAATTAGCAAATTAAAAACAGCAGGAGTGAATATGAATTCACTAGAAGAGGAAAGTGAAGATAATCGATTTGAAGGAAAAACATTTGTTTTAACAGGAAGCTTAGAAGACTTTACAAGAAATGAAGCCTCTGAAATCATAGAAAGATTAGGAGGAAAAACTTCTGGTACAGTATCTAAAAAAACAGACTATGTATTAGCAGGAGAAGATGCTGGAAGCAAATTAACAAAAGCACAAAATTTAGGTGTTACAGTTATATCAGAAGCAGAATTCAAGGAAATGATAAAATAGATGTCCAATTGGGGACGTTTCTGTTTGGGACATTTTTATGTAAAGCTGTGGCTTGTGTTTTTAAATAGTCAAAATATTGCAATTTTTTGAAGTTATAAATCATGATAACTTTACATAAAAATGTCCCAAACAGAAACGTCCCCAATTGGACAAAAGGAGGAAAAAATGGACAAAAACTATACATTTGAAATGATGTGGGAGGATTTAGATGATGGATATCAAATCTACTATACTTATGTAAGAAATCGCTATTTATTATTTAAAACAGCATCAAATTGTTATACACAAAAACTATTATCTACGAATCCGAAAAACCCACAACCTAAAATGACAATGCTGACACTAAAAAGAGTAAAAGAAATGTTTCCGCATATGGAAAATATTGAATATCGTATAGGAATATCTGGGGAAGAAGAATAACGAATATTATCAAAAATATGTGAAGGAAAAGGAATATGATAAAAAATATAATATTTGATTTAATGAATGTGATTATAAAAAAAGATTCTAATATAAAAACATTAATGAATTTTACAAATGATGCTAATAAAGCAGAAGACTTACAAAAATACATATATAAAACAGAAGAATGGAAATTATTAGATTTAGGAAATATTAGTCATGAACAAGCAATAAAAGAAATGCAAAGAAAAGCACCAAAAGAATATAGTGATTTAATTAAAGAGATAATGAATAATAGGTGTCAATATTTTACTGTTAATGAGGAAACTGTAAAAATTGCAAAAAGCTTAAAAGAAAAAGGATATCATATATATGTTTTATCAAATATGTCAGAATTTGCTTATACCTATTTTAAAGATATAGATTTTTTTAAATTATGTGATGGGATTATGATTTCAGCTTATGAACATTTAGTAAAACCTGATGAAAAGATATTCATGACTTTACTAGATAGATATGGTTTAAAACCAGAAGAATGCTTATTTGTGGATGATGATGACACAGGAAAAACTTTAGAAACGGCAAATAAATTAGGAATATTAGGAAGAAGCGTAAAACCAAATGATAGCCAAGATGTTTTAAATTTGTTAGGAGAATATAACATAGAATTTTAAAAGATAAAGAGAAAGTGGAATGAAACTATGGAAGATATTGAAAAAGTGATAAAACATACTAATGCAGAGAACCAAGATAAAGTGAATTGGACAAAAGCCTGGAGTAAAAAATATCCAGTTTTAGCAACATATACCAATAAAGTGGATGTAGAAAAATATGCGAAAGAAATTAGAAATTTATTAGAAAGTCTGCAACAAGAATATCAATATACAGAATTAGATGCTATGTTAGTTTTAAAAGACATTTTGTATCATGAATGGAAAAATTATAAGAAAAAATAAATGAAATAAAAAGGGATGAATTCACATATAATTCACATTTCTTGCAAAAATTATACATATACAGAGAGTATATTAATAATCATAAACATCCCCTTTTTTTCGATAGCTATTCTGTTAAATAAAAAATAGAAAAACAGAATAGCTTTTTGTATATTTATATTGCAAAAAAAAATGTGTTAGTA
Organism: uncultured Clostridia bacterium; assembly: GCA_944388795.1. Classification (GTDB taxonomy): domain Bacteria; phylum Bacillota; class Clostridia; order TANB77; family CAG-508; genus CAG-269. Next base: position 9,230 of record CALXKD010000015.1, on the reverse strand, counting down.
TATAATCAGTTGAGAAAAGAAGGAAAGGAGATATAGAGTCAGGTGCTCTATAAAATAAAAAAATGGCAGTAATTATCGATGGAAAAGAGTTAGCAAGAAAAGTAAGAAGTGATTTAAAAATAGAATGTGAAAATTTAAAGAAGAAAGGAATTAATCCTAAATTTGCAGTCATTATGGTAGGAAATGATCCTGCATCAAAGGTATATGTTAGAACAAAGAGTAAAGCATGTGATGAGATTGGCGTAGAATATGAAGAACATATATTAGATGCAAGTATCACACAAAAAGAATTAATAGACCTAATTCATGAATTGAATGAAGATAAAACTGTAAATGGAATATTATTACAAAGTCCTATTCCAAAACATTTGGATATAGATGAAGCGTTTAGAGAAATATCTTATGAAAAGGATGTGGATGGATTTAATCCAATTAATGTAGGAAAATTATTATTAAATCAAGATACTTTTATATCTTGTACACCATTTGGTATTATGAAAATGTTTGAAGAATATCATATAGATTTGGAAGGGAAAAACTTGGTTATCATTGGAAGAAGTAATATCGTTGGAAAACCATTAATGGCATGTTGCTTAAATAAGCATGCAACTGTAACAATTTGTCATTCAAGAACCAAAAATCTTAAGGATAAAACACAAAATGCAGATATATTAGTAGCAGCTATCGGAAAACCAAATTATGTAACAGCAGATATGGTAAAAGAAGGTGCAGTTGTTATTGATGTAGGAATCAATAGAGGAAAGGATAAAAAAATAACAGGAGATGTCGATTTCGAAAATGTAAAAGAAAAAGCAAGTTATATCACACCAGTTCCAGGGGGAGTGGGACCAATGACAGTAGCAATGCTTATGAATAATGTTATAAAAGCAACAAAAAATCAAAACAATAAATAAGATAAAAAATTAAGGGGCACTTAAAATTTAGGTGTCTTTTTTTGATATAACAAGGAGGTATAAAGATAGAAGAATTAGAAAAGAAAAAATATTGGATATGGTTATCTTGTATCAAAGGATTGGGGAGTATCCGAAAACAAATATTATTAAATAGGTATAAAACGCCTGAAAAGATATATACTTTAAAAAAAGAAGAAATTTTACAAATCAGAGGATTTCATGAAACATTAGCAGAAAATATAATTTGCAGAAAAAACAGGGAAAACTTAAAAAAACAAATAGAAGCCTTACAAAAACAAAATATAAAAATTCTTACAATAGAAGATAAAGAATATCCTGAAATTTTAAAAACAATTTATGATTATCCGGTCAGTATATTTGTCAAAGGAAATGAAAAGATATTAAATGCACCAGCAATTGGAATTGTGGGCTGTAGAGAATCTAGTCCTTATGGAGAAAAAGTGGCACAATATTTTGCCTATCATTTATCAAAAAGAAACATTAATATTATTAGTGGTTTAGCAAAAGGGATTGATAGTCAGTCCCATATTGGAGCCATAAAAGCAAAGGGAATCACAATAGGGATTATCGGATGTGGATTAGATATTGTATATCCGAAAGAAAATGAGTATTTGTATGACAAAATTATACAAGAAAATGGTGCTATTATATCAGAATATCCTTTAGGTATTAAGCCTACAAAAATGAATTTCCCAGCAAGAAATAGGATTATTAGTGGAATGAGTAAAGGCATTATCGTCATTGAAGCAAAAAAGAAAAGTGGAACATTAATCACTGTAGATTTTGCGTTAGAACAAGGAAGGAATGTGTATGTAGTACCGGGAAATATTGATGAAGTGAATTCTGTGGGAACAAATGACTTGATTAAACAAGGTGCACAAATGGTAACAAGTTATAAAGATATTGAAATATAAAGTATTACATACGTTTTCAAGAAGTTCAAGAGAAATTCACAAACTGTATATTTACTTATCATATTGAAAATGATATAATGACAAAAATAAAAAATGGGAGAGAAACTATGACAAGAGTAAAATTAAGAGATAGAATATTGCCTCAATATACAAAAGGGGAAGAAATATTTAATATGACATCACATATTGTGGGTGCAGTTTTAGGAATTGTAGCAACTGTTTTGTGTATTGTATTTGCAGCGATACACGGAAATGGATATGGGGTTGTCAGTGGTTCTATCTATGGTGCAACTATGATTATACTATATACAATGTCAAGTATTTATCATGGCTTAAGTCCGAAAAGATACTCAAAACGAGTTTTTCAAGTGTTAGACCATTGTTCTATATTTTTATTAATTGCAGGATCTTATACACCATTTGCGCTATGTACCTTAAGAGAATATAGTACAGCGACTGGTTGGACGATATTTGGTATTATATGGGCTATGGCAATATTGGGAATTGTATTAAATTCAATTGATATTAAAAAATATAAAAAGTTTTCAATGATATGTTATTTAGTAATGGGATGGTGTATTGTTGTTAAGATAAATCTTTTACCACAGTTATTAGGAATAGCAGGATTTAGTTTATTATTAGCAGGTGGAATTGCATATTCTATAGGCGCTATTTTATATGGTGTTGGAAAAAAACACAAATGGATGCATTCTGTTTTCCATATGTTTATCTTATTAGGAAGTATATTACAGTTTTTCTGTATTTTACTATATGTTATGTAAAACAAAAAAAGAAGGTTGTTAAAAACCTTCAAATACTCACAAATATACATTTATTTTACCATAAAAAAAGCAAAAAATCAAGTTGAGGAAACTTAAAGAAAGAGAGAATATAAACGAAAAAACGAGATAAAATAATATAGAGAAAGAATAGATATATTTTAAAAAGAAAAAGACATTTGTAAAACAATTTTAAATGTGTTAATATATAGATAATCTAATAAGGATGACAAAATCCCTGCATAGTACGTAAGAGCATAATTTTTAGAACCAACAAATTTTAAGAGGGGCCGATCTCTCGAATATGGCGTGCATGCTCACAGTATATAGTGAGAAGCCCATAAGTATTTAGGTAGGCACCCACCTGTTTTTAGGAGCAGGTCCTTAAAAATTAAAAAGCTGACGGCTAAGGCGGGGCTTTTTTTGTATATTATCGGTAGAATTTATTATTAAAGTATTGAAAAATCTTTGATTGTATTGTAAAATATTGGAAATGCAATCAGAGGTTTTTATGTTTTAGGATATTATTTGTCAGAAATTTATTTGTATGTAAAATGATAAAAATTAAATTTTAATGTCATGAATTTATAAGAAATTAAAAATATTTTATCTAACTATTTTAGAAGTTTCATTTTTATTTTATAGTTTTTAAATTCAATTTTATATTTCGGTACATATTTTTGAGTATCATATTTTAATATCTTTTATTCCCTATTAAATGTATATGTATTATGCTAGCACAATTAATGATATCTATGCCAAAAACTCTAATGTATTAAAAATAAAGAAAAGTCAGATGGATTTATTGAATAAAATAAAGAAATTTGATAGAATGAAAGGAGAAGATAGATGAGTAATTTAAATAAATTGAAAGAAGTAGATATGCTACCATTATCAAATGATTATGTTTTTAAGAGAATTTTTGGAAAAGGAGGAAATGAAAAAATATTAAAAAGCCTATTAGAGGCGATTTTAAAAATTAATATACAAAAAATAGAACTAAAAAACCCAGAAATACCAAAAGAAACAATCAATGAAAAATTGAGTATATTGGATATCAAAGCAGAAATAAATGATAATACAATGATAGATATCGAATTGCAAGTAGGAAATACAGTGGCCATAGAAAGAAGATTAGTTGTATATAATGCAAAAATGATAGCAGGAGAAATAAAAGTATCAGAAAAATATCAAAAAGCAAAAGATACAATTGTTATATGTATTATAAATGATAATGTTGTAAAACGAAATGCATATTTAAGTTTAGCAATGTTAAAGTATGAAAAAACAGAAGAAATCAGATATGTTAATATAGGATATGAAAAAGAAGAGGAATATTTAACAGACATGGTAAAATATTATATCATAGAATTACCAAAGTTTAAGAAAAAGAAACCAAAGGTGGCAGATTTATTAGAAAAGTGGTTATATGTAATTGGGGGCGATCAAAAGATGATGGAAGAATATAAAAAAGAAAATGAAGAAATCAAAGAAGCCATAGAACAATTAAAAGAAATGAGTGCAGATGAATATGAAAGAGAGTTATACGAAATTAGAGAAAGAAGTAGGCTAACATATAATACAGAAATGTATGAAGCAAGAAGGAAAGGGTTAGTTGAAGGAGAGCAACAAGAAAAAAAGAGAATTGCTAAAAAAATGAAAGAAAAGGGTGCAGAAATGGAATATATAAAAGAAATGACAGGATTAACAGAAGAAGAAATTAAAGTATTATAATAAAATAATAAATTAATTTTATAAACAAAAAGATCGTTAAGTTAAATACTTAACGACCGAAAAACTAAATATATAATAGCAATAAAATATGATAAAGTCAATAGATATATAGAATGAAAAAAAGAGAAAAATAAAATAAAAAATTATAAAAAAGTAAAAGCGGGAATGATTGGTTTTTATAGTAAAACTAAGTCATTCCTGCTTTTTTTGTATATACCTTAAGTATTTAACTAAAAGAAAATAAAAAATAGTTAAAAACAAAAGAAAATAAAGGAAAGAGGTATATCATATGAAATTAAAAAGAAGAAACAAACAAGAAAATGGGATTACAATATTAGCATTAGTAATTACCATCATTGTTTTGCTAATCTTAGCAGGGATTACGATAGGTGCGATAACAGGAGATAACGGAATTATACGAAATGCAGGGCAAGCAAAAGAGGAAACAGAAATAGCCAATGAAAAAGAGATTGTGGAAAAAGCAACTGTACAGGCAATGGGAAATAACAAATATGGAAATATAGAGGAAAGTGAATTACAAAGTGAGTTAGATAAAGAAACAGATGAGGGAAAAACGAAAGCAACAGATATAGGAGAAGTTATAAAAGTACTATTTACAGAAAGTAATAGAAATTATGCAGTAGACCAAGATGGAAATGTAAGAGATATGACATGGTGGGAAACAAGTGATGAAGATGATAATCATAATATAACGAATGGAGAACTTACTTTACAAATAGGAGATTATATAACCTATGATGCCAATGATAAAGGAGCGTATAGTTATACAGCAGAAGCAGAGAGAACAGGTGTTAGTGGCGAAGGACAAACCTTTAGCACTACATATGAAACAACATGGAGAGTATTAGGTGTTGAACATAGTGCAGAGGAAGATAATTTAATGATAGTTCCAGCAACACCTATTCAATCTACACAATCAACAGGATTGGCTCTATCTGGAGCAACAGGATATTGCTACGGGATACAGGAAATGGAAAATGTTTGTGAAATTTATGGATATGGAACAGGTGCTTCTTATGCAAGAGCCATGACAATAGAGGATATAAATAAAATTACAGGATATGATCCAATGTGTACAGGTGATGGTAAGATTTATGGAGAGGGAAAAATAGAAGAATATCAAAATGAACTAGTATGTACTAGAGAAAACTATGGATATACAACAATACAAGGAAAAAATGGAAGCACAGGAAGCTTTGAGTATACAGCATTTGTATATTATGATGAAAATAGTAGAACAGTTAAATGGCTACCTGTTGGTGAAACTATTACATTAATAAGCACATTTTATACATATTATCCAACAACATTAACAGATACATCGACTGGAGAAATAAAGGGAATATCTACAAGTAGTAGAGAATATTCTGTATTGTTTTCTAATAGAAAACAGTATTGGCTTGCATCTAATTGTATTCGAGGGGAAGGAGGAGGTGGAGAAACGGGAGCGACAGGATTTCATATTGTACGAGATGGTATTACCAATGCAAGATATACACTTTATGCAGGAAATACTAATATGCAAAGTTCTGGTAATATTATGCCAATCGTGTATTTAGATAAAAATATAAAACTAGAAGAAACTGGAAATCAGGTTAATTCATGTACAGAATGGAAAATACATGTGTGAAATAAAGAGTAGAGGATTTAATTAAATAAATAAAAACGAGAATAGCAAGAATTTTTCTTGCTATTTTTATGTAAATATTATAAAATAAACAAAAGAAAGAAGGTGGTCATATGACAATTAAACAAGCATTGATAAAAGGTGTTACTGTATTAAAATTAGAAAAGATTTCTACACCAAAATTAAAAGCAAGACTATTATTACAATATGTACTAAAAAAGCCTAGACAATATTTAATTGTATATGACAATCAAAAATTAACGGATAAAGAAGAACAAGACTATTTAAAATATATAGAATTATTGACACAAGGAGAGCCAATAGAACATATTACACACCAAAAAGAATTTATGAAATTAAATTTTTATGTGGATGAAAATGTATTAATACCAAGACAAGATACAGAAGTGTTGGTAGAAGAAGTGATGAATATTGCTAAAAAAATAAGGGCAAAAAAAATATTAGATTTATGCACAGGAAGTGGAGCAATTGCAGTATCTTTAGCAAAATATTTAGAAAATGTGGAGTTAACAGCTTTAGATATTAGTGGAAAGGCATTAGATATTGCGATTGCAAATGCAAAAAACAATCATGTACAAGATAAAATTACATTTGTAGAATCAAATCTTTTTGAAGAATTAGGACAAGAAAGATATGATATTATCGTATCAAATCCGCCATATATAAGAAGAGAGGAAATAGATAGATTAGATAAGGAAGTAAGAAGAGAACCAAGATTAGCATTAGATGGAGGAGAAGATGGACTAGATTTTTATAGAAATATCATTGATAAAGGATATGAATACTTAAAATATGGTGGATATATTTGTTTAGAAATTGGGTATGATCAAAAAGAAACAGTTATGCAAATCATAAAAGATAAAAAACAATATATTGGAACATATTGTAAAAAAGATTTATATGATCATGATAGAGTGATTGTGACAAAGGTAGGGGATTAGAGATGTCTTTTTCATCAGATATAAAGCAAGAATTAAATAAGTCAAATAGTTTAACCAATAAGGAAAATGTAAAATTTGAATTGATTGGTTATTTGATAACGGCTAATACAAATGTTATAAAAGGAAAAAATATCAAATTTTCAACAGAAAGTGATTATAATATTAATCGATTTTCTAAACTATTATCTAATTTAGAAATCAATCATGATATAGATGTAAATGGAAAAACATTTAATATTGTCACAAAAGCATTTGATATAGATAAATTAGAGTTTTTAGAGATAAGAGATGAAAAGGTATTTTTAAAAAGTGAAATAGAGGATATCGGAAATGATGGAAAAGCAGAGGAGAAAAAAAGAGCTTTTATTAGAGGAAGTTTTCTAGGAGCAGGATCAATAAATAATCCAGAGAATTCTTATCATTTAGAAATTGTGTTATCAAATGAAAATAATTTAGAAATACTGCAAAATATATTACGTTATTTTGATGTACATACAAAAGAATTGATAACAAAAAATCGATATTCCATATATATTAAAGAGGGAGAAGAAATTTCAAAATTATTAGCCTTAATTGGTGCTAACAAGGCGGTTATGCAATTTGAAGATATCCGCATTCAAAAAGAAATGAGAGGAAAAGTAAATCGAATTGTCAATTGCGAAACAGCAAATCTGAATAAAACGATTAATGCAGCCATTGAACAAATAGCAGCTATTAAAAAGTTACAAAAGGAAGGTAAATTTAATAAGTTGGATGATCATTTAAAAGAAATCGCTACTTTAAGAATAGAAAATCCAGATATGTCATTAGTAGAATTAGGAAAACAATTAAAAGAACCAGTAGGAAAATCAGGAGTAAATTACAGATTAAAGAAAATAATGGAGATAGCAAATGGAGAATAAAGAATTAGGAATATATATCCACATACCTTTTTGCAAACATAAATGTGACTATTGTGATTTTGTTTCTTTTTCAAATAAACAAAATTTAGTAGAAGGATATATAGAAGCGGTAAAAAAAGAAATAAAAAAATATTTAAATAACAAAGAAATTTTAGAAAACTATACAGTAACCACCATATATATTGGGGGAGGAACACCATCCTATATTAATGATATATATATTCTAGAGATTGTAGAATTGTTACAAAGTTATCTAAAAGAGAATAAAACAAATTTTGAAGATATGGAAATTACCATAGAAGTAAATCCAGGAACAGTTAATAAGGAAAAATTAGAGCAATATAGAAAAGCAGGGATTAATCGATTAAGTATAGGACTTCAAAGCACCAATAATGAAATCTTAAAAGAAATAGGAAGAATTCATACTTTTGAACAATTTTTAGAAACTTATTCTATGGCAAAAGAAGTGGGATTTCATAATATTAATGTGGATTTAATGATAGGATTACCTAATCAAACGATAGAAGATATAAAAGAAAGCTTAAATCAAGTGATAAAATTAAATCCAGCACATATTAGTGTATATTCTTTAATTGTAGAAGAAGGAACTGTGATAGCACAAAAAATAGAAAACCATCAATTGCAAGAAATGGACGAAGAACTGGAAAGAAATATGTATTGGTATGTGAAAAACATGTTAGAGTTAAATGGATATCAACATTATGAAATGTCTAATTTTGCAAAAGAGGGAAAAGAATCAAAACATAATTTAAATTGTTGGAAACAAAAAGAATATATTGGAATTGGATTAGCTGCACATTCTTATTTAAATTATATAAGATATGCAAATACTTCAGAAATGGAACAATATATAACTCGAATGAATGCTTTTGATGGACAAATGATAAATCATATTTTAGAATTATCAAATCATAAAGAAAAAAAAGCTTTAGAAGAAAGAATAAAAACAGTATATGAAATTGAAGAAATACAAGAGGCAGAGGATAGAAAAAGAGAATATATGCTTTTGGGCTTAAGAACAATAAAAGGCGTATGTATATCAAAATTTAAAGAAAAATATGTTGACAATCCTATATTTTTGTATAGAAAAGAATTAGAAAAACTAGTGGAAGAAAAACTGGTTATAATAGATGGAGATTATATAAAACTTACCAATAAAGGATTAGATTTGGCAAATTTGGTATGGGAAGAGTTTATTTAAAAAGCTTATAAGGAATTACCAGAATTTTGTCAAGATGTTGACAATTTTATTAAAAAAGGTTAAATATAAAAGTAAATTCCACATTTAATTGAATTTACTAATCCAAGAGAAAAGTCCATTAAATAAAGGATTTT
>CALXKD010000014.1 GCA_944388795.1 uncultured Clostridia bacterium | reverse complement strand
AAGAGGAGCCATAAATAGCAGATAAGAAATTATCTGTTATTTTTTTTATTTGTTCGCTAGTTTTTCTATTAAGAATCATATATTATATGAAAATAAGGATGTGAAAATATATGATAAAAATATGTGAAATATATTTTTAAGATTATTGCGAATTCAATAAATTTATATTAAATTATAAAAAAATTGTAGTAAGAAATACAACCTGTACATATAATTTTTGTAGATTATTCATATAACTCATATAACTATATTTCAACCTTGAAATATACTGAGGTTTATATTTAGCATAGAAATTTGTGATGTTCGCTTGAATCATGTAGAAAAATATTGTAATATATTACCAACCTTTCAATGTCAGAAGGCAGTCTTTTAGATAAGGGCGGAAAGGGGGTATATGATATGACACAAGCCGAACTTATTCTAAAATTGGTTGAAAAACTTTTAGCAGAAAGAGATAAAAACAATAATCTTCAATCAAAAGTAGAAGAAACAAAAAAGAGTAAAGACTAAAATATTGTCATACATAGTCGAAAGTAGGAAAGTATTACAGGTGCTTTCCTGCTTTTTTAAATATAAAAAAAGTATGTGCATTACAGGTACACATACGAGTAAACAATATAACACAACCGAACTAAAGTATATTGCTTAATGTACTTATATAATAGCACATTTTTTTAGGTCTGTCAAATAATTTTTATAGCAGAAATTTGTTATAAAGTATATAAAATATTTTTTATTTGTTCTTTAATCATATTTAGTGCAACTTTGTTGTTACCACCTTCAGGAACAATAAGATCAGCATTTTTCTTACTATACTCAACAAATTGCTCATGCATAGGTTTAACAGTCGTACAATATTGTTCAATAACAGAATCAATACTTCTTCCTCGTTCATTAACATCACGTACAAGTCGTCTAATAAAACGGATATCTGCATCTGTATCCACAAAAATCTTAATATCCATTAAATTTCTAAGTTTTTCATTTTCGAAAATAAGAATACCCTCAACAATAATGATTTTTTTTGGTTCGACAAGTACAGTTTCTTTTTCCCTATTATGCTTAACAAAAGAATAAACAGGACGTCTAATAGATTTACCTTGTTTTAGAAGTTGTAAATGTTTTACTAAAATATCTGTGTCAAAAGCAAGAGGATGATCATAGTTTAATTTTTGACGTTCTTCAAAAGTAAGTTCATCATGTTGTTTATAATAAAAATCATGACAAAGTACTGTAATATCATCTCCAAATTCGTTTTTTAAATTTTCAGCCAAAGTAGTTTTACCAGATCCACTACCCCCAGCTATTCCAATGATTATAGGTGTCATAACATATCCTTTCATTTTATAATTAAATTCCCTATATATTATAAGACATTTTTTGACATATCACAAGTAAAAAGCTAAAAATACTCAGAAATTAGGAATTTATTTGATATTTTTGTTTTCTTCACTAGTTTTTATATTAGAAATCATATATAATATAAAATAAATAGATGAATAGGCTAGGAGTTTAATATGGATGAAAATTTAGAAAAATATTTAGAATTCATGATGGTGATGTTATTATAGCAGAATTTGATAAAGGAATAGAAAAAATATAAATTAGTCATAGGAGGAAAACATGGAGGATAATAATTTTGCGGGAAATGCAAAAGGAATGGTTGATTTTTTAGGAAAAGAATGGAATTTTGATTGTTTGGGATGTGCTATTACAAAAAGAGAAGTACAAATTCCAGGAGGAATTATTTATGACGGGAAAAATGCAATATTAGGTGCAGATCCTGAAATTCCAATACCAGGATTTTTAATTATAAATGTTAAAAGACATATTCGCTCTTTTTCACAACTGGATAAAGAAGAAAGGAATGAAATTGGAAATCTAATTGTATATGCTGAAAGAGCTTTAAAAGAATTAAAGCTTGTAGAAGAGGTTACTTTAGTACAAGAAGAACGTTCTAAACATTTACATATTTGGATTTTTCCGAATCATCATTGGATGACAGAAAAATTTGGAAAGGGAATTACATATTTAAGAGAAATTTCAGAATATGCCAAAAAGAATAGTAATGAAGAAGAAATACAAAAAGTATTGGATACAATTGAAAAAATTAAAACATATTTTAAAGAGCATAATATTAATGAATAGGCTGAAGAGAGAAAAAAGATAGGAGATAAAAAACATATGGAGTTAAAAGAAAAATTAGAATTATTAAATGAAAAAAGTTCAATAGCGGAAGTGCAACAATATATAAAAGATATGAAAAAAGCTAGAAAATTTGATGGAGTAACAATTGAAAGAGAAATGATGCTATTTATAGAGGAAATAGGAGAATTGGCTAAAGCCATCAGAAAAAGTACAAATGGTTCTTTAGACATTAATAAACAATATGATGAGAGTGTTGAAGAAGAATTAGCAGATTGTTTTATATATTTACTTAGTATAGCTAATATGAATCATGTAGATATGTTTAAGGCTTTTAAAGAAAAGGAAGAAAAAAATTGTAATAGGATATGGAAATAAAACTAGGAAGAGGTAAAAATGAAACAAGAATTAAAAGAAATTGTAGAGCCTATTGTTAGATGGTATCAAAAACAAGAAAAGATATTACCTTGGAAACAGGACAAGGAACCATATCATGTATGGGTTTCAGAAATTATGCTACAACAAACAAGAATAGAGGCAGTTAAAAAATACTATACAAGGTTTATGAAAACATTACCAACGATACAGGATTTAGCAAATGTATCAGAAGAAAAATTGTTGAAATTATGGGAAGGATTGGGATATTATAGTAGAGCAAGAAATCTAAAAAAAGCAGCCATACAAATAGAAGAAAACTATAAAGGAAAGATGCCCACATCATATGCAGAATTGTTAAAGCTATCAGGAATAGGAGAATATACAGCAGGTGCTATTGCATCTATTAGTTACCAGGAAAAAGTGCCAGCGGTTGATGGAAATGTATTAAGGGTTATTTCTCGAGTTTTAGCTAGTAAAGAGGATGTATTATTACCAGAAACCAAAAAAGAGATTACAAAGAAATTATCAGAAATTATGCCAGAGGAGGCAGGAGATTTTAATGAAGGTTTAATGGAGTTAGGAGAAAAAATTTGTATACCAAATACAATACCATTATGTGAAAAATGTCCAATTCAACCATTTTGTATAGCCAATAAAGAAAATTTAACAAATGAAATACCTGTAAGAATCAAAAAGCAAAAACGAAGAATAGAAGAAAAAACAGTTTTTATTGTAAAAAATAAAGATGAAATAGCTATAAGAAAGCGTGAAAAAACAGGAATATTAGCCAACTTGTATGAATTTCCAAATGTGATTCGGAGAAGTAGCAGAGGAGAAGATTCCCGAAATTTTAAAAAATTGGAATATACAATTTAAGAATTTACAGGTGAAAAAACATGCAAAACATATATTTACACATGTGGAATGGAAGATGACAGTTTATGAAATGGAAGTCGAAAATAAAAATAAGCAATGGACATGGGTAACGGAAAAACAAATGGAAAAAGAATATCCATTACCAACAGCTTTTAAGAAATTGCTAGGCAAAACGAAAACTTGAAAAGTATAAGGAGTAGAAAAATGAATTATATTGCATTATTTGATTGGGATAAAACAGTAAGAAAAAATTATGCATGTTTAATGTGGTTAGAAATGTTAGAAGAAAGTGGAAAAATTAAAAAAGGATTAGTAAAAGAAAATGATGAAGTTTATCAAAGATATCTAAAAGGAGAATTGGACCATAATGAATTAACAGAAGAGGGAATGAAGGTATATGGAAAATATATACAGGGAGTGAGAAAAGAAGAGATTTTACCAGTGTTAGAAGCATATAAAAAAAGAGATGAAGGAAATATTTTTAAAATTATGAAACAAGATATATTTCCATTCTTAAAAAGCAATAAGATAAAAATCATTGTCATATCAGGGGCACAGCAGGAGTTAATAGAATTATATAAAGAAGAATTAGGAATTAATGAAATATATGGTGTACAATATGTAATAGAAAATGGGATATATACAAATCAATATCAAAATAATGGCTCTGACAAAAATAAAGAAATAATGGTAAAAGAAATTTGCAAAAATAAAGAAAACAGAATTTTATTTTCTTTTGGAGATTCTATATCAGATATTCCATTATTAAAAGCTGCTAAGAAAAGTTTTATCAATAATACAAACATAAAATTTTTAGAACAGAAAAATGCAAGATATTATGACTTTCATCAAGAAGAGGATGGTAAGCGTATAATACAAGAAATGAAAAATATAGTAAGAGAATATAATACGTATAAAGCATAGTACAAAAATACTTAATTATGATATAATATGTAAAAAAAGTAATTATTTATTATCAAAAGCAGTTAGTGTTGTTAAAGTATCACCAAGTTGTGTGAAAAAGGCAGCCAGAATGGCAAGTTCATTTTCAGATTTATCTTTGGCAATTTCACAAGCAAGTAAAGAAACAAATTGAACGAAAGTGCATGGATTCAAAATCATCACCTCATATATCTAGTATATGAAAAAAATATATAAATGTTATAAAAATATAGAAAAGAAGGAAGTAAAAAATGAAAATTGGATTTACGATTGGAAAATTTGCACCATTACATAAAGGGCATCAGTATTTAATAGAAAAAGGTATAAAAGAAATGGATCAATTTTATGTGATTGTGTATGAAACAAATGTTATAGATATACCTGTTGAACAAAGAGCAAACTGGATCAAACAACTGTATCCAGAGGTCAAGATTTTATTGGCAAAAAATCCTCCAGCACAATACGGATTAGATGAGGAAAGTATAAAAATTCAAATGGATTATTTAAAAAATATCATAAAAGATATTCCTGTGACGCATTTCTATAACAGTGAGCCTTATGGAAAATTTGTAGCACGAGATTTACATATCGAAGAAGTACAAGTGGATAGAAAAAGAGAAAAATATACCATTAGTGGAACGAAAATAAGAAAAAATGTTAAGGAAAACAAAGCATATGTAGAAGAAATTGTTTATGAGGAAATCAAGCATAAAAAGCAAGATTAAGGAGAAAATGGGTATAAGAGTAAAGTGAAAAAAATAAAGTGAATTTAAATAGGAAAATTATTAACGAGGTTATTTAGAAATAGATAACTTCGTTTTCTTATATCAATAAGAATTTCTTAAGAAAAATTAAAAAATATTCATAAAGTATTAAGAAAAAATCAATAGTAATTATAATACATATATGCTAGAATGAAGAAAAAACAAAAGGAGGATGAATATGGAAACCATATTAAAATGTGAAAACTTGTGTAAAACATTTGGAAAAAGAAATATATTAAAACATGTTTCTTTGGAAATAAAACAGGGAGATATTTTAGGGTTTATTGGACCAAACGGAGCAGGAAAAACAACAACTATAAAATTAATTTTAGGCTTACAAAGTATTACAAGCGGAAAGGTAACGATTAATGGATATGATATTCAAAAAGAATTTACACATGCCATAAAAAAAGTAGGTGCCATTGTAGAAAACCCAGACATGTATATGTATTTATCAGGATATCAAAATTTAAAATTGGTAGCCAATTTATATAAGGGAATTACCAAACAAAGAATTGATGAAGTTGTAAAACTAGTAAAATTAGAAAATAGAATACATGATAAAGTATCAAAATATTCTTTGGGAATGAGACAAAGATTAGGTATTGCACAGGCAATATTACATGAACCAAATCTATTAATATTAGATGAACCAACCAATGGATTAGATCCAGAAGGAATTAAGGAAATGAGAGAATTATTAGTCGATTTGGCAACAAAGGAAAAAATGGCAATTTTAATCTCTAGTCACAATTTAGCGGAATTAGATAATTTCTGTACAAAAGTATGTATTATTAAAAATGGAGAAGTGATTGAAACAAGTGAAATTTCTGAAATCAAGAGAGAAACGAGTCAGGATTTACAAGTATTTGAAGTAGATGATGTGAATTTAGCTAAAAATATAGTAACAGATATGATTGTTATTGATACACATAAATTTAAGATACATGCTTCAAAAGAGGAAGTACCGGAAATGATTAAGCAATTAGTAGAAAATAAAGTCAAGATTTATGAAGTAAAACAAGAAGAAAAGACATTAGAAGATGCATTTTTTGAAAAGACAGGGGGGAATATCATTGAGTAATTTAGTAAAAAATGAATTAATCAAAATATTTAAAAAGAAAACCATTTATATTACAATGGTCGTTATATTTTTACTGTTAATCTTTATGAATTGTATGTTTAAATATGCCAATAGTGGAAGTGAATATAATTATTATTTATATAATGAGAGCTATATAGAATCCTTAAAAGGGGAGTTAGAAACACTTAACCCAGAAAAATCAAGTGATGTAACCACATATATCAATATATTATCAGAAATACAATTAAGTGAAATGATGGAACAACATAAAGATGCAGAATGGAAGTTAGCCATTATAAATGAAAGAATTGCACCATATATAACAGAAAGAAATACCTATCAATATGGAGCAGAAAAAAATGAAGAACAGGTAGCAGCTATCAATCAAGAAATTGATGATTTACTGACAAAATTAGATGAAAATGATTGGAAATATTTTGCAAGAGAAGATTTAACAAAGGCAGAACAACAAATAGAAGAACTTAACGCCCAAAAAGAACAAACAGAAGATAAAGCAGTATTAAACAATATTGAAACAGAATTAAAAACGGCTGAAACAGAAAAAGAAATTGCAGAAATACGTTTAAATAAAGATATACCTTATGGAACAGATTACCTAAATAGAGCAATTTCAACCTTACAAACAGCCAATACAAATTTAGCAAATTTTAAAAATGTAGATGAATTAACATATCAAGAAAAATCGGAATATAATAGTTATTTAAAAGATCAAGCAGAAAGTCGATATATATTAGAAACAGGAATTGATATTCAAAACACAAATAGTTTAAAAGGAATATTAGAAAATTTCTATTCACAATTCGGAATCTTTTTGATTGTAGTTGTAGTAATGATAGCAGGAACGATTGTGAGTGAAGAATTTAATAAAGGTACTATAAAATTATTGTTGGTAAAACCATATACCAGAAACAAAATATTACTATCTAAAGCAATTACAACTTTTATCATGATTATCTTTATTATTGTAATTACATTAATTATGCAAATCTTAATAGGTGGTATTATCTTTGGATTTGATAGTTTATCAGAGCCGGTGGTGGCATATAACTTTAACACCAATACTATGGAAGAAATGAATATATTTACAAGCTTAGGCGTACAAACATTAACACAATTACCAATGATTGTTTTATTAGCAGCATTAGCATTTGCAATTAGTACCATATTTACCAATAGTACACTTGCCATTACCATTTCTTTATTAGGATTTATGTCAGCATCTATTATTAATCAATTAGCTATTGGATATGATTTACAATTTATGAAATACTTTGTTACTATGAATTGGGATTTAAGTATGTATTTACATGGAGCCTTACCATATATGGAAGGTATGAATATGACAATGTCTATTATTATCTGTGTGGTATATTTCTTAATTATGATGATACCAACATTTATGGTATTTAAGAAAAGAAATATTAAAAATATATAAAGGATTTGAAGGATTTACTTTAAATCCTTTTTTATATTGTAAATTTTCAAAAAATGGTATATAGTTATAATGAGAAAAATAAAGGAGTGTGTTTCATGAATTATCCAGAAAACTTAAAAAAAGGGGATACTATAGGAATATGTGCACCATCAGGAGGAATTTCTGAAGAGGATAGTATTAAAAAATTAGAATTAGCAGAAAAACAATTACAAGAAATGGGATATAAAATCATAGAAACTGAGAGTGTAAGAAAAGAAGAAAGAGGAAGAAGTGCATCAGGAAAACAAAGAGCAAAAGAGTTCATGGAGTTATTAGAAAATGATGATGTAAAACTAATCATATTTGCACAAGGTGGAGATTTTCTAGTAGAGATGATTCCATATTTAGATTTTGAAAAAATAAAAATGTTAAAACCAAAATGGATGCAAGGATATTCAGATATTACAGGTATCAATTATTTATGGAATACAATGTTAGAAAGACCATCTATCTACTGTGAAAATGTAAAAGATTATGCAATGAGACCATTATTTAGAAATTTAACAGATGCTTTAAGAATTGCAAGTGGAGAGGAAATAGAACAAACATCTTTTGAAAAACATGAAGAAATTGTTGATTTTAGAATAGAACAACCAGAAGAACCTCTTGAAAATCAAGCGACCATAGAAGAGGTTGAAAATAAAACAAAAGACTTAGAAAAAGGATATAACTTAACACAAGATACTAAATGGATCAATTTAAGAGGTGAAGAAAAAATAGAATTTAAAGGCAGAGCCATAGGTGGTTGTTTAGATTGTGTAAAAGCTTTTATTGGAACAAAATATGATACAGTAAAAAACTATATTGAAACATATAAAGAAGATGGAATCGTATGGTTTTTAGAAGCATTTGAGATGAGTACACCAACTGTATATTTAACATTATGGCAAATGAAAGAAGCAGGATATTTTAAACATTGTAATGGTATTATATTTGGTAGACCATTGTTTATTAGAAATGATTATGATATAGATTTTAAGGAAACTGTAAAAGATGTATTAGGAGATTTAAACATACCAATTATTTGTGATGCAGATATAGGACATGTTTCACCACAATTGGCTATGGTAAATGGAGCTATATCGGAGATTACTTCTCAAGGCGGAAAAGGAAAAGTGAAAACAATTTTGAAATAATAGAAAGTCACAAAATATAAAGAAAACAATATATTAATAATGGTAATAAAACAGAAAGGAAAGTGAAAATCATGAAAGTATTATTAGTTAATGGAGGACCACATAAAGAAGGGGGTACATATACAGCTTTAAAAGAGGTAGAAAAACAATTACAAAAGCAAGGGATAGAAACAGAAATCTTTTGGGTAGGTGTAAAGCCAGTAGCAGGCTGTATTGGTTGTGGTAGTTGTAAAAATACAGGTAAATGTTTTGTGAATGATAAGGTAAATGAATTTATTGAAAAAGCAAAAGAGGCAGATGGATTTGTATTTGGAACACCAGTACATTTTGCTTCAGCAACAGGAGCTATTACTTCATTTATGGATAGAGTTTTCTATGCAGGAAAACCAGCATTTCAAAACAAGTTAGGAGCTAGTGTAGTAAGTTGTAGAAGAGGAGGAGCAACGGCAACTTTTGATCAATTAAATAAATATTTTACGATTAATAATATGCCAATTGTGTCATCACAATATTGGAATATGGTACATGGAAATACACCAGAAGAAGTTGTGCAAGATGAAGAAGGTATGCAAACCATGAGAACATTAGGAAATAATATGGCATGGTTATTAAAATGTATAGAGGAAGGGAAAAAAGCAGGAATAGAAGTACCTGAAAAAGAACCACCAATTCGTACAAATTATATCAGATAAAATTAAATGAATAAACAAGAGGAAATAGGAATGAACAAAAATAAAGCAATTGGAATATTTGACTCTGGGATTGGAGGCGTGACAGTTTTAAAAGAAATATTAAAATTGTTACCAAATGAAGACTATATATATTATAGTGATTCTATAAACAATCCTTATGGAGATAAAAGTGACGAAGAAATAAAAATAATATGTGAACATATTGTAAATGAATTTATAAAACAAGAATGTAAAGCAATTGTGATAGCTTGTAATACAGCAAGTGCAAAAGCTGCACAATATCTAAGAGAAACGTATAAACATATACCATTTATAGCCATAGAACCTGCCTATAAAATGGTATATGATTATGCATATTATGAGCCAACGTTAGTAATGGCAACCAAAGGAACGATTGAAAGTGAAAAGTTCAACCTTTTATATCATACATATGATAATCACAAAACTATTTTACTTCCATGTGTAGGGTTAGCAGATATTATAGAAGAGGGAAATCAAGATAAATTAAAAATATATTTAGAAGAGCATTTAAATGCCTATAGAGGAAAAGTAAAAAATGTTGTATTAGGTTGTACACATTATCCATTGATACAAAATGAAATACAAGAAGTTTTAGGACAAGTTCATTTCTTCAATGGAGCACCATATTTAGCCAAACATTTACAAGAAGTTTTAGAAGAAAATAACTTAGTGAATATTGAACATACAAAAAAAGAAATACAATTTATAGATTCATCAAATGACGAACAAAAGAAAAAAAGATTTTTTGAGATAATAAAGGAGTAATATATGAAAAAGTCATATAATTTACCATTAACAGAAGAAGAAATAAAAGCAATACAAAATTATACAGGTTTTATACATGCTAAAATGAATGCCATAGCAGATTTAAGATATGATAAGTTAAAAACATTACATGAAACTGGCTGGGACATGAGAATGAAAACAGAAGAATTAGAGAAAATCATACTGCAATTTATAAATATATATTCCGCGATATATAAAGCGGGTAATAGAAATGGTAGCGGAAGATTATATAGAGGAACAAATGAATCTGAAATAAAAGATATACAAAGTAGCAAACATGTACAATCAATTGTTTCTACAACATTAGAAGAAGATATGGCAAAAACATTTACACCATATGGTAAAGAGGCATGTATATTAAGAATTAGAACAGAAAAGGATTTACCGATTTTATACATAGAACCATATAGAGATGAAAACAGAAGGGATGAAAAAGAAGCATTGATTCTACCATTTACAGAGGTAAAACAAATAGAACATACAAGTAATTGGAATGAATATGCATATTATGATGCAACATTGGCAAAAGAAGAATTAGAAGAGATTCCAAAACAAGAATTAGAAACATTAAAAGCACAACTCATGGAAGGATATGATTATTATACAGAACAGGCAGCACAATGTATTGAATTAGAAGATAGTATTGAAAATATATATATGAGATTAAGACAAAATGAATTAACTAGAGAGGATAGAGAGTATTTAGCTGAACAGTTAAATGAAAAATCAAGTAGATATACAGAGCTTAGAAGAAATGTTAAGGAATATCAAAAGCAATTTTCAAGAATGCTAAAAGGAATGTGTAAAGAAAAAGAAATAGAAATTGATAAACAGCAAGAAGCGGAACAAGAAAAAATAAAGGCAGAACAAAAAGTAAAACAAGAGGAAGAAAGAAAGCAATTAGAAACAGAAATCAGAACATTAGAGGATGAAATACAATATGGAAAATTAAATATAGCAGAAACATTAGAAAAATATGTTAGAAAAATGGAGGCAAATGCAGATAGATATCAAAATATAGCAGAAGATTTACAGATTGCTTATTCTATGAGACCACATTTTAAAAATTTAGAGAATATGGAAGCAATAAAAAGAAAACTACAAGAAGATAGGAAAACTAGGAAGCAAGAAGAAAAACAAGAAGAAAAAGATAGTACAATAGAATTACAGAAAACATATCAAGAATTACTCAACCAAAAACAACGAGTAATTGCTATAAAACAAATGATGAAAAGCTTACCTGAATATATAGACTTACATGACCAGGAATCTTTTCAACAAATAAAGGCAAACTTAAATACAAAAATACAAGGAATGATTACAAAAGCAAGAGTTGAACATTTACAAGCACAAAAACAGCAAATTTCACAAGAAAAAGAATCCATATTTCAAAAGTTATTCTACAGAACCACTTTAAAAGAACAGAAAATAGCTAATATAGAGGCAAAAATAGAATTAGAGAAAAGACAAGCCTCTACAAGAAATCCTGAAAATCGTGTAAGTTTGATGATGACAGATTTATATGACTGTTGTGCACAGGATTTAAATGGAGAGTTTTCGCCAGAGATGACTGAAGTGATATATGCTATAAGAAGAAATTTTAAAAATTTACCTAATGAAGAAAAGTTAGCACAGCAAGCATATCAAACAGCAAATAGCAATTATCCAGCAATCATAGGAGAAAAAAGAATATTTAAAAGAAAGCAAATAGAGTATTATCGTCAAGATACAGATAGAATTAGAACTGAAATTTATAATACCATATATCATAAAGAGGACAAGCCAATTCGACAAGAAGTACAAATTAGTGCACTTAGTAATTTTGAAGAAACAATAAATAGCATAAGAAGGTTATTAGAAAGAGATGAAGAACAAGATAATACTAAGAATAGAGATACGGACAAAAGTATAGCATAAAAAATTAAAGGGTGATAAATATGAAAATATTAAGAAATGAATTAAAAAATGAATTGCATATTAGAACACAAAAAGATTTTCCAAAGGCAGGAGTAGAATTTATTGATATTATGCCATTAATTATACAAAAGGAAACTTTTAAGGAGATTATTGATAAATTTGTAGAAGAAATAAAAGATAAAAAAGTAGAATATATAGTGGGAGCTGAAGCAAGAGGCTTTATGATAGGAGCAGCAGTAGCAAATCAATTAAATATTGGATTTGTACCTGTTAGAAAAGCGGGTAAATTGCCACCAAGCACAGTAGAAAAGCAATTTTCTTATGAAAAAGAATATGGAAAAGACAAAATGGAATTACCCAAATTGGTTGATGAAGAATATACAGGAAAAAGGATATATATAATAGATGATATCTATGCGACAGGAAATACCATGAAGGCAATGAAAAATGCAATAGAAGAGGTGGGAGGCATCATTGTAGGACAAGGTGTTATTATGAATATAAAAGAATTAAATGATGCTAAAGATGTGTATTCTTTATTAGATATTCATGAAACATAAAGAATGGAAATATTTTAAAGCAAAGTGCATAAAATATAAGAGATATAAATCAAAAAAGAACAAACTTTACATAATTTTGAAATAAATTTTATAAAATCTATTGACAAAAGATAAAATGCCATGATAAAATTTTAATCAATAAATTTAAGGGAGAGAATTTTATGAGAAACATATATAAACTAAATGGTAATCATCATCATAAAATGTAAGCTTGTGTCTGAAATAGATTGGCACAGGCTTTAGATGCTTGTGCCTTTAGTTTTCTAAAAAGAGACCTTAAAGGTACAACATGTACTTTTAAGGTCTTTTTATATATCTAAAAACGAGGCGCTAAATTTTAGATATATCTGACATAAAAAATCTCTTAAAGAAAAGTAAAATAAAAAAAGAAAATTTAAGGAGGAATGAAAAATGAAAAAGAAAATTATAATAGGAATTATTTCAGTAATGGTAATCATTGCTTTAATAGGTGTTATTTTATTTAGTATACAAGGGAAGGAAAATACAAAAGAAACATTCGTATTAGGAATGGATGATAGTTTTCCACCAATGGGATTTCGAAATGAAAATAATGAATTAGTTGGTTTTGATATTGATTTAGCAACAGAGGTTTGTAACAAATTGGGAATGACATTAGAGGTACAAACCATTTCTTGGGCAGCCAAAGAGCAAGAATTAGACTCAGGAAATATTGATTGTATATGGAATGGATTTGGATATACAGAGGAAAGAAATGAAGCAATGACTTTAAGTGATATATATATAAAAGATGAATCTATATTCTTTGTAAAGAATGATACAGGTTATACTTCTCAAGAAGATTTAAAAGGTAAAAAAATTGGTGTGCAAAGTGGCTCTGTACAAGAAAGAAGACTAGATGCTTCAGAATTTGTTACAGAAATAGGAGAAATGGTTTCTTATACAGACTATTTAACAGCTTTGATGGATTTAGAAGCTGGAAATATTGATGCTGTTTATATGAGCAAGATTACAGGAAATTATATTATGAAATCTCAAAATAAAGATTTTAAAACGTTTGCTGCTGAAGGAATTGGAGAAGAAAGTGCAGGTATGGTAATTGCTTTCAAAAAAGGAAATACAGAATTGAAAGATCGAGTAGAGAAAGCTATTGCAGAATTAAAAGAAGAAGGAAAATTAAAAGAAATATCAGAAAAATGGTTTGGAGAAGATATAACTGTATAAATGTCCAATTGGGGACGTTTCCTTTTGGGACATTTTCTAAAAGATTATTACAGAATAGGGGAGAAGAAACATGGAGATGTCAAATATACTCAACTTAACCAAAATATTATTAGAGGGCTTGGGAACAACATTATCAATTTTTCTATTAACCTTAGCAATTGGAATACCTGCTGGGATTATTGTGGCGATAGCTAAAAATTCAAAATGCAAAATGATTACATGGATAACCCAAATATATATACTAATCATTAGAGGAACGCCGATGATGCTACAAATTATCTTTGTGTATTTTGCACCATATTATCTATTTCATATTTCATATAATAGATTTGTAGCAGTCATCATTGCTTTTGTGATTAACTATGCAGCATATTTTGCAGAGATTTTTAGAAGTGGAATGGAAAGCATTCCTAAAGGACAAAAAGAGGCAGCATTTACATTAGGAATGACGAAAACACAGACTTTTTTTAAGATTACATTACCACAAATCATTAAAAGAATTTTACCTGCCTTATCAAATGAAGTGATTTCTTTAATCAAAACAACTTCATTAGCACAAATCATAGGTGTAACAGAGATATTTGCATTAGCACAAAAACAAGCAAGCTTTCAATTTTCAATTGTACCACTTTGCGTAGCAGGTGTTATTTACTTAATTTTATGTGCAATGATAACATTGGGATTCCATAAGGCAGAGAAAAGATTAGACTATTATACAATAACATAAATCAGTAAGATAAGGAAAGGAGCTAGCATGAAGGAGATTGTAAAAGTAGAAAACTTAGTAAAAAAATATAAGGACATGGTAGCAGTAAAGGATGTGTCATTTTCTGTAAAGGAGGGAGAGGTCTTAGCAATTATTGGCTCATCAGGTTCTGGAAAATCAACAGTTCTAAGATGTATGAATCAATTAGAGAAAATTGATGGTGGAAATATTAGAATTGATGAAGATGAAATGGTAAAGGGATATAAAAAAGAAAAACCAATCTATAATGATAAAGAAATATTAAAGAAAATGAATTTAAAATGTGGAATGGTATTTCAAAATTTTAATTTATTTCCACACAAATCTATATTAGAAAATGTGACAGAGGCCATGATTACTGTTTTGAAAATGGATAAAAAACAGGCAGAAGAAAAAGCAATAAAACTATTAGACAAAATGGGAATACAAGATAAAAAAGATGCATACCCATGTAATTTATCAGGAGGACAACAACAAAGAGTATCAATTGCAAGAGCCTTAGCAATTGAGCCAGAAATCTTATTTATGGATGAACCAACAAGTGCATTAGATCCAGAGTTAATAGGAGAAGTGTTAAAAGTTATTAAAAAATTAGCAGAAGAAAAAAAGACGATGGTTATTGTCACACATGAAATTCAATTTGCAAGTCAAGTAGCAGATAGGGTTATTTTTATGGATAAAGGTTCTATCATTGAAATAGGAACACCAAAAGAGGTCATTGAAAATCCAAAAGAGGAGAGAACGAAACAGTTTTTACAGAGATATTTAGAAAGAGTATGATAAAAGAAAGGGAAAGAAGAATGGAATGTTTAACATCAAAAGATTATGAAAATTTAGAAGCTAAAAATGTTATTCAGTATTTTGCAGAGATTAGCAAAATTCCAAGAAGGTCAGGTGAAGAAAAGAAAATCAGAGAATATTTAGAAAATTTTGCAAAAGAAAGAAACTTAAAGTATGAAAAAGATGCGTATGAAAATATCATAATGTATAAGCCAGCAACAAAAGGTAGAGAAAATGAAGAAACACTAGCTTTCCAAGCACATACAGATATGATATGTGAAAAAGATATAGGTGTACAACATGACTTTTCAAAAGATCCTATTGTGTTATATAAAGAAGATGATAATATAACAGCAAAAGGAACCACTTTAGGAGCAGATAATGGTATTGGAGTGGCATATATGTTGGCCATTTTAGATAGTGATATATCTACTCCTAATTTAGAATGTATTTTCACAGTACAAGAAGAAACAACGATGATAGGTGCGATTAAAATTGATGAAAAAAATATTAAAGCAAGAAAAATCATTTCTCTTGATAATGGAAAAGAAGGAAAGATATTAATTAGTTCAGCCAATTGTAATGAATGGATAGGAAGACTGGAAGCAAATAAAGAAACAATAAAAACAAAAGAAATTTATAAATTACAATATGCAAACTTTTTAGGAGGACATTCAGGAGGAAATATAGGAGATGAAAGAAGAGGAAATCCGATAAAACTAGCAATGAAAGTATTAAAAGAAGTAGATAATATTCAAATTGTAAAATTACAAGGTGGTAGTAGAGTAAATGTGATTCCAAGAGAATTTGAAGTAGAATTTTGTATACGAAATAGTTCGAAAGAGCAACAAGAGGTAGCATTTAACCAAATGTTAGAAGCAATACAAAGGCAAAAGGGAAGATTTCATAATGAAACAATTATATTAGAAAAGTTAACAGTTGATAAAACGATACAGGCATATTCAATAAAAACAAGTAGAAGACTTATTGATTTTGTAAATCAATATAAAAATGGTGCCTTGAAAAGGGAGAAAAGTGGAGATGTTATTCTTTCTAGTAATTTAGCTGTTCTAAAAGAATATGATAAGGGTATACAAATTGAATTTTCAGAAAGAAGTAATCAAAAAGCATTAGAAAAGCAATATTTAAAAGAAATAACCAAATGGATACAGACATATCAGATAAATATAATATGGCACCAAGAATTAAAAGGTGTGGAGAAAAAAGAAAACAATGCACTGTTAGAAAAATGTCAAAAAGTATATAAGAAGTTATATAATAAAAATATGGAGGAGGTCATATCACAAGGCGTAGTAGAAGGTGGATTTTTTGTTGATAAGATGCCAGATTGTGAATATGTATGTATAGGACCCAATTGTTATAATGTACACTCGCCTAGAGAAAGTGTATCTATTAGCTCAATAGAAAATGTTTGGAAATTTTTAAAAGAAGTGGTTAAATAGAAAGATACGAAAAGAATAAAAAATATTTCTTTTCGTATCTTTTCTTTTATAAATATTTTTTTAATCTTTCAACATTATTTTCTTGAAATTGAATAAAGTTTGTTAAGATATTTTTTATTTCAGGAGTTGTTTCTGGGTTGTTATTTAATAATTTGACGCCTTCAATAATACCCATATTAGTTCCTTTAATTAACATTTCAGCAATTTTAGAATCAGAATCATCTGTCATAGTACTAATTTGAATATCAAACCATCCCATCATTTTTTGAGCAGGATTTAATTCTTTAGGGAATTCCTCATATTTTCCAAGCTCTGCATTTACATCATTTAAAATAGTATTATATTGGTTATACTCAGATTGTAAATCATCTTTTAATTGATCATCAGTTACTTTTTCTGCAATAGAAGAAATAGAATCCATTCCCATTTTAATTCCTTTATTAATTTCATTTAAAATATACTCTGGTCTATTCATGTTTTTTCCTCCTTAAAAAATTGATTAAATATTTGTAAAAAAGTTTTCTCATTTTTTTGCAAAGTTTTTTTCTAATGTTAGTATGTGCAAATATATAAAAAATATGAATATAATATTTACTTGTATAAAAAAATAAAAAACGGAAAAAATGTACATATAAAATGAAAGATAGGAGTGAAGAAAATGGAAGAAATGGTAAATAAACTAAATGAATTTTTAGCAGACTTAAATGTATTTTATAGAAAATTACAAAATTATCATTGGAATGTAAAGGGAAAAAACTTTTTTGTATTACATGAAAAGCTAGAAGAATATTATGACAAAATTAATGAAGAAATTGATGAAATCGCAGAGCATATTTTAACACTAGATAAACAACCTTTAGGTACGATGAAAGACTATTTAGAAAAAACATGTATAGAAGAGGCACAAAATGCGAAAATAGAAGGAGAAATTGTTTTAGATAAAGTATTAAAGGATTTTGAAACATTATTACAAAAAGCAATGACAATAAAGAAATTAGCAGATGAACATCATATATATGCAACTTCTAGTTTAATAGATGACTATATCTTAGAATATAGCAAGATTATATGGATGTTAAAACAGCATAAATAAAAAGAAAAAATGTTCGCAAAAAGTATTGACAATTTTTAAAATTGTGGATACAATAAAGGCGAACATTTTTTTAGTGTTGTTCAATAAATTGAAAGTAGAGGAATGAAATATGATATCATCTTTACATATTAGAAACATAGGAATTATAGAGGATTTAAGTATAGATTTTAATAAAGGATTAAATGTGTTAACAGGAGAAACTGGTGCAGGAAAAACTTTAATTATTGACTCTCTTCAAATTATATCTGGAGGAAGATTTTCAAAAGAGATGATTAGAAAAGGAGAAACTAATTCTTTTGTTGAGCTTTGCTTGTATTGTCCAGAAAATGAAAAAGCCATAGAAGGAAATATTATTGTTTCCAGAGAAATTCATGTAAATGGTAAAAATATGTGTAAGATTAATGGAAGAATGGTAACAGTCAATGAATTAAAAGATTTTATGAAACAATTTATCGAAATTCATGGTCAAAATGATAATCAAAATCTATTAGATAGTAAATTACACTTAAAATATTTAGATGGATTTATTGGAACAGAAATTTTAGGAGAAGATAAAGAGAAATATAGAACATTATACAATCGTTATTTAGAAATAAAAGAAGAACTAAAACAAAATTATGGGGATGATAAAGAAAGACAAAGAAAATTAGATCTATTAAGATATCAGACAGAAGAAATTGAAGCAGCAAACTTAAAAGAAAATGAAGAAGAAGGATTAGAAGAAAAAAGAAATTTATTTTTGAACTCAGAAAAAATTGTGAAGAATTTAACGGAAGCAGATAGTGTATTATCTGAAAATACAATAGACAGTTTAAGTATGGCAATTCGAGCATTAGAAAAGATAGAAGATATTGATAAAAAATATGAAAAAGCAAGTAACAGTTTAAAAAGTTCATATTATGAATTACAAGAACTAGCAAGAGATATTAATGGATATAAAGAAGATGTATATTTTGATGAAGAAGAAAGAAACAATATAGAAGAAAGATTAGATACCATTTATTCATTAAAAAGAAAATATGGAAATAGTATACAAGAAATATTAGAATATAATAAACAAATACAAGAAGAAATTGAACATATAGAAAATCTAGAAGAATATAATAATAAATTAAAGGTAGAACTAAAAAAGATAGAAAAGGAAATGAATACATTAGGTAAAAAGATAAGTACTATAAGAACAGAATATGCGAAAAAATTAAGTGAATCCATTAATCAAGAATTAGTAGACTTGGAAATGAAAAATGCAAAAATCCATGTAAGAGTAGAGTATAAAGAAGATGAATTTTTTAAAAACGGAAAAGATATTGTTAAATTCTATATCACCACAAACTTAGGAGAAGATGAAAAAGAATTATCAAAGATTGCATCAGGTGGAGAAATGTCAAGAACTATGTTAGCAATTAAAAAGGTATTAGCAGATACAGATAAGATACCTGTATTAATATTTGATGAAATTGATACAGGAATTAGTGGAAAAGCAGCAAATGCTGTAGCAACAAAATTAAAAGCCATAGCTAAAAAACATCAAGTAATGTGTATCTCACATTTACCAAATATTGCAGCAGTTGCAGACCATAACTACTTTATTAGTAAAAATGTAAAAGAGGAAAGAACCAAAACACAAATTAAATTATTAAAAGAAAATGAAGTGATAGAAGAAATTGCTAGAATTTCTTCTGGTGAAATTAATGAAGTGACTTTACAATATGCATATGAATTAAGAAATAAAAAAGCAAGTTAAAAATAAAGAATGTGTTTATATGAAAAAATATAAGCACATTTTTTGTATAGATTTCATGAAATTGTAAAAAATGTATATATATGTAAGTAGTAAGGAGGAATTTTATGAAAAAGAGTTCATTAATTAAAAGTGTAGAGGCAATTGAAATATTAGACTCAAGAGGAAATCCAACTTTGCAAGTAGAGGTGATGACAGAGGAGGGAATATGTGGAGTAGCAGCAGTTCCGTCAGGGGCTTCTACAGGAAGTTTTGAAGCAGTGGAATTACGTGATGGAGATAAAAATCGATACAATGGAAAAGGGGTTACAAAAGCAGTTGAAAATGTTAATAAAAAAATTAGTAAAAAAATAATCGGAATGAATATATTTGAACAAAGAAAAATCGATGAAGAAATGATACGATTAGATGATACTTTAAATAAATCAAATTTAGGTGCAAATGTAATTCTAGGTGTTTCATTAGCAGTTGCAAAAGCAGCAAGTAATACATTAGGAATGGAATTATATCAATATATAGGGGGAATTCATGCAAAAGAATTACCTGTTCCTATGATGAATATCTTAAATGGTGGAAAACATTCAGAAAATAATATTAGTATACAAGAATTTATGATTATGCCAATAGGAGATATTACATTTGCAGAAAGGTTACGTAGAGGAGCTGAAATTTATCATACATTAAAGAAAGTCTTAAAAGAAAAAGGTTTTGATGTTGGAGTAGGAGATGAGGGAGGATTTGCTCCTAATTTAGAAAATGAAGAAATGGCATTAGATGTGATTATAGAAGCAATTAAAACAGCCGGATATGAACCAGGAAAAGATATCGTATTAGCATTAGACGTAGCAAGTACAGAAATGAAGGAAGAGGCTAAGAAAATTGGAAAAGATGGGTATTATTTCTGGAAAACAGATATATTAAAAACTAATGAAGAAATGATAGAATATTTAGTAGAATTATGTAATAAATATCCTATTGTATCTATAGAAGATGGATTAGCAGAAGAGGATTGGGAAAATTGGCAGATCTTAACCGAAAAATTGGGAAGTAAAATACAATTAGTAGGAGATGACTTATTTGTAACCAATATGTCAAGACTAAAAAGAGGAATAGATAAAAAGGTGGCAAATGCGATTTTAATTAAACCAAACCAAATTGGAACATTAACAGAAACATTAGATACGATTCAAATGGCAAAGGAAAATGGATATAAAACGATTATTTCTCATAGATCTGGAGAAACAGAAGATACAACGATTGCAGACATAGCTGTAGGGATAAATAGTATGCAAATAAAAACAGGAGCACCTTGTAGAACAGATAGAGTGGCAAAATATAATCGATTATTAAAAATTGAAAAAGAATTATCATGTATAAAGGAATAAAATAGAAAAAAATGTGCCTATATATTTAAATATAAGCACATTTTTTTATTAATGTTTCATATTTTTATTTGTAATAGTTAATCTAACAAATGAATAAATGAATATGCCAGCAGCGATAGTAAATAAAGTAATCATAATTGGTGTACCAGCTTTAGGTAAAGTAACAGGTGGCTCTGTTAGTTTTAATTTTGGTGTTACATCAGAAGTATCTTCGACTGTTTCACCATCAAAATCTGTGTATGAAATATCCACTCTTTCATTTGTATCTAATATTAGACCAACAATACTACTATCAAAATCTTCTTTTAATTTTAAAGTATATTGAACAGTAGCTGTTTCTCCAGGATGTAATTCTGGGATTGTCCATGTAATAGAATTATTATCTTTATTAACTTCTGCTGAGATGGTTCCAATATTGGCTTCTGAAACATAAGCAAATTCGAAATTATCAATAATTTCTTGTGGGAAATAATCGGTTATTGTAATATTGGTTAATACTTTTTCAACAGGTAATAAATCATTATATATAGTTTCTGTAATAGTTTGTTCAATTTCATTATCTTGTACATAATAGAACTTACCTACTGTTGGAGTTTCTTCAGTACCGAAAATTTCTTCAATAATATCCCCATAAGTTTTATCATCTGTTCTAGTAGCAGGAACATCATCCGCATTAGAAATTCCTGTAAGCATTGTAATAACATTATATCCAGCTGTATCTAAAGCTTGTAATTGAGCTTTTGTTTTATTAATTACATCATCAGAATAATAAAGTCCATCATAGTTTAAAGCAACATTTGGAACACCATCTGTTAAAACAATAATATATTTGTTATTATCTTCCTCTGTAAAATATTGACTTGCTAAGCTTAAACCAGATTCTAAATCTGTTCTAGGTCCTGTGTATTGAATATTAGAAATAGCAGATACTAAGCTTTGAGGATCTGTAGATAAATCAGAAACTAGATTAGCATCATTGATAGTTCCTTCTAAAGAAACATCAGCATTGGTTGAGAAACTAACAACACCTACTTTTAAGTTTTCATTTCCATCTAAAATGGTATTTACTAAAGTATTAGCAGATTTAATAACTAAATCCTCTCTGGTAGTTGTTCCCTCAACAGTTTCCTCCATACTCATAGAATTGTCAATCACAAGCATAATTTCTCCAGTTGGTTGCATAGAAGTTTCTTCATTAGTTACTTGTAATTGAAGGGTTACTTCTTTATTATTTAAATTTTTTTCAATTAATCTCTTTTCAAATTTTGAATTTTCTCCAATTTCTATTGTACAAACAGGTTCTTCAACCACTGTCATTGTAACTGTTTCATAAGATGCTAAAGAAATGTTTGCTATCAAAATTAGAACTAAAAATAAGGTAATAAAAACACTTTTTTTCATCATATATACTCCTCCCATAATTTCTTTCAGTATATATTGTAACACAAGAAATAAAAAATACAACAAATTTGTGGAAAAAAACATAAAAATGTGATAAAATGTAAAGCACAAATCATAATAAAAAAGGTGATAGGATGTTAGAAAAAATAAATTTTCCAGATGATTTAAAAAAATTAAACATCTTGGAGAAACAAAAATTAGCAGAAGATATAAGAAAATATATTTTAGAGATTGTATCAGAAAATGGAGGACATTTGGCTTCTAATTTAGGTGTGGTGGAATTAACAATTGCCTTACATAGCGTTTTTAATTTCAAATCAGATAAAATTGTATGGGATGTCGGACATCAAACTTATGTGCATAAAATATTAACAGGAAGAAAAGAGGCTTTAAAAACATTAAGACAGTTAAATGGAATTGCAGGCTTTCCCAAAACAAATGAATCAGAATATGATTTCTTTAATACAGGACATAGTAGCACATCTATATCTGCAGCTTTAGGAATGGCTAGAGCCAGAGATTTAAAAAATGGAAATTATTCTGTTATAGCAGTCATAGGAGATGGTGCTATGACAGGCGGAATGGCATTAGAAGCATTAAATGATGTGGGATACAGCAAAACTAAGATGACCATTATACTAAATGATAATGAAATGAGTATATCACCCAATATTGGTGGTTTAAATATGCTACTTAGTAAATTAAGAACTAAAAAAATGTATACCAGATCAAATATTATCATGAAAAAAAGAATTGGTGAAATACCAGTGATAGGAAAGCCAATCGTTAAAATTGTACAAACTATAAAAAGAAGTATCAAACAATTAATTATACCAAAAATGTTTTTTGAAGATATTGGCTTTACATATTTAGGACCAGTTGATGGGCATAATATAGAAGAGCTACAAAGTATATTAACTTTAAGTAAGCAGATAGATAACCCTGTATTAATACATGTATTAACCAAAAAGGGAAAAGGATATGAAATTGCAGAAAAAAATCCTGATAAATTTCATGCAACTGGACCATTTGATATAGAAACAGGAAAGAGTAAAAAAGAAAAGGGAAAAGATTATTCTAAAGTATTTGGAGATAAATTAGTAGAATTAGCAAAGAAAAATGAAAAGATTGTAGCCATTACAGCTTCTATGAAAGATGGAACAGGTCTAACAGCATTTAGTAAAGAATTTCCAGACAGATTTTTTGATATAGGAATCGCAGAACAACATGCATTAGGATTAGCGGCAGGGATGGCAATAGATGGAATGATTCCAGTTGTGCCAATTTATTCTTCATTTTATCAAAGAGCATATGATCAAGTGATTCATGATATAGCACTTCAAAATTTACCAGTGATTATGTGTGTAGATAGAGCAGGAGTAGTAGGGGCAGATGGAGAAACCCATCAAGGAATTTTAGATATGGCATTTTTTCGATTAATTCCAAATTTAGTGATATTAGCACCAAAAGATTTTCAAGAATTAGAAGATATGTTAGCATTTGCAGTGGATTTAAATAAACCGGTTGTCATTCGATACCCAAGAGGTGGAGAAGATAAAGAACCATTTGAAAAACATGAAAAGATACAAGAAGGAAAAGCAGAAATTTTAAAAGAGGGAAAAGATGTATCTATTGTCACAATTGGAAAAATGGTTGCAAGAGGAATGAAATTTGCTGAAAAGTTAAAAGAAAATCATATAGAGGCAGAAGTAATCAATGTGAGATTTTTAAAACCACTAGATGAAGAAACAATCAAAAAATCTATTGAAAAAACAAAACATGTTATTACGATAGAAGATGGAACTATTATAAATGGTTTAGGAACAGCTATAAAAGAATTAATAATAGATAATCATATGGAAGAAATCACAATACAAGCTTATGCATATCCAGATAAATTTATACAACATGGAAGTGTTGAAGAATTAGAAAAAATATATCATTTAGATGAAGACTTTATTGTAAAGGATATACAAAAACATATAAGCTCAGAAATAAACGAGGAAGATAAACAGGAAGAAAAAACAAATGAAAATGAAGATAATAAAGAAAAGCAAGAACAAAAAGTAGAAAATGTAAAGAAAAGTAAGCGTAAAGACAAAAAGCATAAAAAAATGAAAGTAGGAGAGATGAAGCATAAATGAATAAGCAAGAACTGTTAAAGGATTACAAAAAACAAGAAGATAAATTATGTTTATCACAAGTATTAGATAAAATAGAAATATCATCAAAAAGAGATAAAATAGAATATACAGATTTTTTAGATATGTACCAAGTATCTTTGGTAGAGAATTTTTTAAGAAAAATACAATGTAAAACCTATCAATTATATGGTGGATATAGAGATGCAGAAAGAAAAGTACTGATTATTTATCCTGAAAGATTTGATGATAAGATGTTAGAAAAAAACTATGACAAGATTTTAAAAGTCATAAGAATACAATTACCAGAAGAAGAAAAGGGAAAATATTCCCATAGAAACTATTTAGGTGGAATTATTAAGTTAGGATTAAAAAGAGAAAAAGTAGGAGATATTCTTGTGGGAGAGGATGGTGCTGACATAATAGCTTTAAGTGAATTTGCAGAAGTATTAAAAACACAATTGCCATCACTTACAAGATTTGAAAATGCAAACATAGAATTAGAAGATATACAAAATGTAAGAAAATTAGAATTAAAGGTAGAAGAAATATCTATCATTGTTCCTTCTTTAAGATTAGATAATATTGTATCAGATTTAGCAAGAACTTCTCGAAGTAAAGCATCAGAAATCATTACACAAGAAAGAGTATTTATCAATGGACAAAATGAAACCAAGAATTCAAAACAAGTAAAATTGGGAGATATTATAACGATTAGAGGAAAAGGTAGGTTTGTTATAAAAGCATTTACAGGAACAACTAGAAGTGGAAGAACAGTGGTATTAATAGAAAAATATGTTTAAAAAATAGTAATATAATTTATGAATATAGAAAAATTAGACTTTTTTAGAAATATGTGGTATAATTAAAAGTGGTAAAAATATGGAAGTAGGTGAATTATATGAGTGTAGAAACATATAATACAGAATATAAAAAAGTAATATCAAAACAACTAGTAAAGAATAATATTTTAACAAAGAAAGCTTTATTGAAAACAATTATGAGCTGTGATGATAAAAAAGAATTAGAAAATATATTAAAAACAGCTCATTTGGATGAAAATATGAAAGAAGATGTAGAAGTATCTAAATTAGTTGAGGATGACAAAGAATTTACAGAATTACTTGCTGAGGATATGAAATTATTAACGACTTTAAAGAAAGCAATAGAAGAAAAAATAAAAGCATTAAGCGAAGCGGAAAAACAAGGACAATCAAAGGATGATAAGCGTGATGAAAAAGAACCAACAGAAGAAAGAGAAGAAGAGGGAGAAGAACCAGAGCAAGAAGAGGATGATGAAGGTAAAGATGAGCAAGAAGAAAAAGACAATATAGATGTGAAGGATTTATTTAGCAAAGTTGCTTTTGGAATTACAACTGAAAGAGGAGATATTTTTGCTAGAATTATGAAATCTCAAATGAGACAAATTATAGTAGATATAAATGCAACAAGAGATACACTTCATAGAACAACTAGTCCTGAAGTATTAGAATACTTAGAACAAAATAAGCAGGTATTTAAAGCTGAAATTGGGGTAGGAGTAATTGTACAAACTTTATCAGGACGTGACAGAGAAATGTTTATACTTGCTGCTATGATGATAAAAGAAGCCAATAGTCTTGTTAAAACAATCGATATGTATCAAGAACAGTATAAAGCAAAAATGCAGTCACAAGCTACAGAAACTAGTAAATCAGAGGAAAATGTAGAAAAATCAGGAGGAAAAACTAGTAGGAAATATTGGGAATTATCACCAGAAGAACAAGCTGATATACAAAGACAACAAAGTAAAACTGGTAGAAATTTTGATCCAAATGATACTAGAGATAATCAAGTAAGAGGAGAGGCAAGCATACAAAATGCTGCAGGAAGATAAAATGAAAATAGACAATAAAGGAGAATCCTTATTGTCTATTTTTTTTCATAAGAATGGCATCATATGTATTATCATAATATTGTTTTCTTCTACCACATTCTTTAAATCCTAGTTTTTGGTATAAAGAAATAGCAGAAAAATTTTCTTCATTCACTTCAAGGTGAATCGTATTTATTTCTTTCTCTTTGCAAATATTAAGAATATGATTTAGTAACAAAGTGGCAATTCCTTGTCTCCTATAATCTTTTTTTACAGCAATATTCATAATATCAGCCTCATCTATAATGATTTTTATTCCAGCAAATCCAACTATTTTGTTTTCATATTTTGCACAGAAAAATTGAGAAGTTTCATTTGTTAATTCTTCTTTTAAAATATCTATATTCCAAAAATCATCAAATTGATGTAATTCTAAATTTTCTAAATCAGAAATTTTCATATTTTCAATAACAATATTATTTCCTTCTAATTGTCTTTGCGCTTGAGGCTTTTTTAAATAAAGAGGAAGAAGATATTTATCTTCACCTAATTGTGTATATTTATTGACACCAGCGATTCCTAATAAATAGACATCAACATGATTAGGAGCTTCATTGTCAGATAAAATAAACATAGGTGAAGCAGTTTCAATCTTGTATTTATAGACTTCACAAGCATCTCCTACAAAAGTGATAGCAGAATTTGTATATTTATAATTCAAAAAAGTTAAACAATTTTCAACACTATCTGCTTTAGGAGCTTGTAATAAAGTATAATGCTTGTTTTCTAATTGATATATAGCATAATAACAATTATCATTTTTACAATCAATCATACTACAAATGATACCATCATTTTTTATGGAATATGCTAATCCTTCAAGAGAAGAAATACCAACAGAAGGAATCTGTAAACTGTCTGAAAAGGCCTTAACAGTTGCAACACCAATTCGAATACCAGTAAAAGAACCAGGTCCAATATCACAAACGAATAAATCTATTTGGGATAAAGTCAAATTGGTTTCTTCCAATATTTGTTTTATTAATGGCATTAAGGTTTCTGAATGGGTTAATCCATTATTCAATTCGATTTTTTTTATTAAATTTTTATCTTCTAATATTGCTACACTACATATTTTGCTAGAAGTTTCAATACTTAATACTTTCAATTTAATCCTCCAATTTATTTAATAATGTATCATATTTTTCACCATAAGAAATGATATTTAAAATTCTGATATTTTCATCAATATGATTTCTTTCAAATTGAATATGTATATAATCTTTAGGAAGAGCATCTTGGATGATTTCTCCCCATTCGATAATACAAATTCCATTATCAAAATATTCTTCTCCTCCAATAGCATAGAATTCGGAAGAATCTTCTAAACGATAGACATCAAAGTGAAAAATGTTTATATCATCTTTTATATATTCATTAACAATGGTAAAAGTAGGACTAGAGATTTCATTTTCTAATCCATAATAAGTTAAAATACCTTCTGTTAATTTTGTTTTCCCTGAGCCTAATTCTCCTGTTAAGACAACAGTATCTCCTTTTTTTAAAAAGCTAGCTAACTTTTTTCCGAAAGCTAATGTTTCTGCTTCATTATTAGATGTGATTTTTAAAGTTTTCATATCATACCTCTAATTTATATTTTCAAATACTATTATACTATATATGCTAATAGAATTCAAACACAAATTGACATAATTATACAAAAATGCTAAAATGTAACCGTAACGAGAAATGTTATAGCAAACATGGAGGTTAGAAATGAGTAGGAGAGAAGAAAAGAAACGGAAGGCAGTAGAAGCATTAAAGGAATACCGAGAAGAACTCCAAAAGGAATTTCAGGAAAAACTGATAGAAGTTCAGGAGAATTTATCTGTACTCTTAAAGGAGGGGATACATCCGAAATATAAATTGTGTTTGGATAAGGAATCCTTGAGAGAAGGATATGCAGGTGTTTCTGAAACATCTGTCAGAAATCTCTTGTGGGAAACAGATCTCTGGCAATACAATAAAGCCATAGAAGATTATCCACAGCGAAATATCAAGCTGTGGAACACAGTATTCCGGCATCGTATTACAACGGTTGAAGAATTAAATAAGCTGAGTGATGAGTATGAAAAAATCCAAAAGATATTAAATCATTTTGAGAAACCTCAAGAGGGCTGAAGGGATTTCCTTTCAGCCCTCAATTTTTAATTAGAATAAATTATTTAAGTATATACGAATAGTATAAATAATAAAATTTTCTTAGAGTTAAGTACTCTAAGAAAATTTTTTCATAAAAATGATATCAATAAAAAGTATGAATGTCAACAAAAAATAAAAAATACTTACATAAAAAAATTCTAATCTCATTAATATGATTAAGAATAAAAGAATCCTTGTAAAGCTTCTATTATGAAGTTTTGAAAATTTTATAGATTCCTGTAGTACTTAACTTGAAGAGAATAAAAAAGGAGAAAAGAAAGAATGAAAACAAAAGATATGAAGAAAAATACAGGAATTACATTAATGGTATTAGTTATCACAATTATTGTGCTACTAATCTTAGCAGGAGTGACGATAAGTGCTATCACAGGGAATAATGGAATTATAGGAAATGCAGAACAGGCAAAAGAGGAAACAGAGATAGCCAATGAAAAAGAAATTGTAGAAAAGGCAACTATACAAGCAATGGGAAATAACAAATATGGAAATATTGAGGAAAGCCAATTACAAAGTGAGTTAGATAAAGAAACAGGAGAAGGAAAAACAGAGGCAATAGATATTGGAGAAGAATTTGAAGTGGTATTTATTGATACGAA
This sequence comes from uncultured Clostridia bacterium, assembly GCA_944388795.1. Classification (GTDB taxonomy): domain Bacteria; phylum Bacillota; class Clostridia; order TANB77; family CAG-508; genus CAG-269. The sequence goes on along the minus strand of CALXKD010000014.1, from coordinate 10,665 downwards.
TCGATATTATACAGTAGATAAAGAGGGAAATGTAAAGGGAGAATTTCCTATTATGGAAGATAAGTATCCAGGAGATATTACCGTTGGAAAAGATGGCGAAGCATTAAATGGAAAAGCGGAAACAGAAGAGGGAGGAAAACCATATGAAATATGGTGCATAGAAGATTTAGTGGAATGGTCTCAAAATTATACAAACTATCAAAATTCTTATATAAAGTTAGGAAAAACATTAAATTTTGAATCTAGATTATCCTATACAAATGGAAAAATTTTAAATTGTAATTCCATAGAGGAATTACGAGATTTATTAACCAACATTTCTGGAAGTGGTTTTACACCAATTAAGAATTTTTCAGGTACATTTGATGGGCAATCAAATGAAATACAGAATATATATATTCATAAAACAGGAAGAGCAGGATTGTTTGAAACAGTAACAAATGCAACTATACAAAATATAGGGATTAGTGGGAATATAACAGGCACAACACAGGTAGGAGGAATAGTAGGAATGGTTGAAAATAGTGCAACAATAAAAGCTTGTTACAATAAAGCTAGTATAACAAATGAAGGAACAGAGGATATGTCGAGTGTGGGAGGAATTTGTGGAGCATCACATCTAGCAAAAATAACGATTATAAATTGTTATAATACAGAATATGCAAAAATAGATGGGAGTACGGCAAGTGGAATTTTAGGAGTTACACAAACAGCTTCAGATCTTTTTGAAATATATAATAGTTTTAATTTGGGAGAGATAAAAGGAAAAAAATATGCAGCAGGAATGGTAGCTTTTTCATCAAATTATGGGAAATGTATAAATGTATATAGTACAGGAAATATAACAGGAATAGAAAAAACAGGAGGAATTATGGGAGGCGCAATGTGGAATCATCCTAGTTATCAATTTGAAAATTGTTATTTTCTAAAAAGTAATACAGTACAACAAAGTGCTGGAAGTAATGTAACAGTAAATGCCACAATGTTAGAAGAATTAACAAGTGAAACAATTGATGCATTAAATACATATATTACCAATAACAGTACATTAACTTCTGGCTGGAAAAAATGGACAATAGAAAATCAAAAGCCATTGTTTGTTTATGAAAAATAAAAGAAAAGGATTAAAAGAAAATAGAAGAAAATCATAAAAAGCATGTTGTAGTAAAAATACAATATGCTTTTATTACATTTCTATGACATTTGAAAAAAATGTTGAAATATATCTATAATTCATTTATAATAAAATTGTATGAAACTTTGACAAAGGAGGAAGCATATGGATACATTTGCTAATTACATTTTAGATGAAAAAGATTTAGCTTCTAAAATGGAAATTACTTATTATCTAGCCAAAAAGACAAAAATATTCTTTGATAAGTCTGTTGTATTTAAAACAGAAATTGCAAGAATGTTTGTAGACTATATGAAAATTGATGTAGATAAAAATCTGATTTTAACAGCTTGTCTATTATGTAATTGTAAAAAAGTAGATAATGCACAAGATATAGAAAAAATCCATTCATATGCAAAAGAAGGGGCAGAATATTTATTAACTTTAGGATTTGATAAAAGATTTTGTAAAATATGTGAAGAAATTAATCGATATAGTAATAGCAATCCAAGAGAGAGAGAAAGTGATGTATTAGAGTTAGTGGATCAATTTGGAGGAATGTTATTAGACAGACCAGAAAGAATTGGGTTTAAGCCAGATGAAGCCATGGTTTTATTAGAACATAGAAATTTGAAAGACCAATATAATCGCTTTTTACATACATTTGGAGAATTTGTCGATATGATGGAAAAAGTGGAATTGAGTGAACTAACATCTATGAAGGCGTTAAGAAGATTAGTAAAAATACATAATGAATCAGAAGATATAAAAACATTTATCAAACAAGTATGTTATGATTATGAACCTAAAATAGATAAAGCAGTTGCAGAGTATAGAAAAGAAATAAAAGATGAAATGTTTAAAGATGTTAATAGACCATTATTTAGTGAAGAAACTACAAGAAAAATATTAGCACATATAGCAGAAGAAAATATGCAAGGTGAAAAATTAAAAAATGAAAATCAATAATTTTAAGGCGAGCATAGCTCGCTAATTTTTTTAGAAAAGAGGATATAAAAATGTACGAAATATTTGCAGATTTACATGTACACATAGGAAGAAGTGAAAATGGAAAACCAATTAAGATAACGGCTGCTAGATCTTTAAATTTTGCAAACATTGCAAAAGAATGTGCAGATAGAAAAGGTATTAATGTAGTAGGTATTATTGATTGTGCATCACCATATGTGATAGAGGATATAGAGAATTTTTTAAAAACAGGAGATGCGTATGAATTAAAAGATGGAGGTATTATCTATAAAGATAAAGTTTGTATCCTTTTAGGAAGTGAAGTAGAAACCTCAGAAGAAGGCAGAAATGGAAAAAAGGGTGCAGCACATAATATTTGTTTCTTTCCACATTTAGTAGATATTAAAGGCTTTTCAAATGAGCTAAGTCATCATTTAAAAAATATTACATTAAGTACACAAAGATCTGATTTATCTGGATATGATTTAATAGATATGGTAGAAAGATATCATGGGATTTTGATACCTGCTCATATTTTTACACCACATAAAAGTTATTATGGAAATTGTACAGACAGATTACAATATATATTTAAAGAAAAATATGATAAGATATTTGCAGTAGAATTAGGGTTAAGCTCAGATACCTATTTAGCAGATATGATTTCTGAATTAGAAAATAAAACCTTTGTTACCAATTCAGATGCCCATTCTTTACCTAAGATTGCAAGAGAATACAATAAAATGCAAGTAGAGGATATTTCATTCAAAGAAATTGTAAAAGCGTTAAAAAATGAAGATGGAAGAAAAGTAATTGCTAATTATGGATTAGATCCTAAACTTGGAAAATATCATAGAACCTATTGTGATGATTGTGAAAAAGCAATAGAAACGAAAGAACCAGTAGAAGTTTGTCCATATTGTGGTGGAAAAAATGTAACTTTTGGTGTTTTTGATAGAATTGAATTAATTCGTGATAAACAAGAATCTAAAAGTCCTGAAAATAGACCACCATATGTATATCAAATTCCTTTAGGCTTTATTCCAGGTGTAGGGGGAAAAACCATTACCAAATTATTAGATACTTTTGATACAGAAATGAATATTCTTCATAAACTATCAAAAGATGATATAGAGGCAGTTGTGGGAGAAAAAATTGCAGATACAATTGAAAGAGCAAGAAATGGAGAATGTAAAGTACAATCTGGTGGAGGAGGAAACTACGGAAAAGTAGTTTAAGATATAAAATAAAAAATTAATAGTTCTATAAATCTTCTTATTGAATACACATTATGTATAAACAATAAGGAGATTTTTATGAAGGAAAAAAAGAATTTCAAACAATTGAAAATTATAAAAGAACATATTATAAATAATAAAAAAGAATATTGTATTACTTGTTTAATATTTATAGTAGGAATATTTAGTGGTGTTTTTTTTATCAATCATATTCAAGAACAACCCAAGATAGAAATGACGAATTACTTAAACCAATTTATAGAAAAGTTTAAAGGATTAGAAAGCATAAATTGCATAGAATTACTTAAAAATTCAATTTTGCAAAATGTTATATTGGCCATTTCCATATGGTTTTTTGGAACAACAGTGATTGGAATTCCTATTGTATTTGGAATCTTATTATATAGAGGATTTTGTTTAGGATATACGATTTCTTTATGTATAGCTATTATGGGACTAGGAAAAGGGTTAAGCTTTATTTTTATTACATTGTTTTTACAAAATATATTATTAATTCCTGCAATTTTAGCATTAGCAGTAAGTGGTGTGAAATTATATAAATCAATCGTAAAGGATAAAAGAAAAGAGAATATAAAATTAGAAATATTAAGACATACGATATTTTCAATAATTATGTTAATTGTTTTGTTAATAGCATCTGTAATCGAAATATTTATGTCTACAAATTTATTAAAGCTACTAATCAAATATTTTTAAAAAATATCGAAAAATGTATTTACTTTTTTAAAATAGTTTGATATAACATATATAGTTTATGTAAATATAATTCAAAAAATATAGAGGTAGGGGAAAAAAATGGAGAGACAATTAAAATTCTTTTTTAACTTTTTAGAAAATGATAAGAAATTATCAGAAAACACTTTACAATCATATAAAAGGGATTTGAAACAATTTAGAAGATACTTAGAAGAATATGGAATTCATTATAATAGAGTAAAAGAAGAGGATATTCAAAATTACATTAAAGAATTGCAAGATAATGGAAAAAAAGCTTCAAGTATTTCTAGATGTATTGCATCTATAAGATCTTTCTATCAATTCATATTAAAAAATAAAAAAATAAAGGTGGATCCAACTGCAAATATACAATCACCAAAAATTGAAAAAAGAACACCAAATGTATTAACTGCAAAGGAAGTAGAACTATTATTAAAACAACCAGATAATGTAGATTTAAAAGGCATTAGAGATAAAGCAATGTTAGAATTTGCTTATGCTACTGGTATGAGAGTAACAGAGATTATATCTTTAAATATAGATGATGTTAATTTAGAAGAAGCATATGTAATATGTAAAAGTGGAAATAAACAAAGAATTATTCCATTAGGAAGTATGTCTTTAAAGGCATTAAAAGAATATATTGAAGAGGCAAGAGGAATCTTAATAAAAAATGAAAATGAAAAGGCTCTATTTGTTAATATAAATGGTGGAAGACTTACAAGACAAGGATTCTGGAAAATTATAAAATACTATAAAGAGCAAGCACATATAACAAAAGATATTACACCACATGTATTGAGACATTCATTTGCAACACATCTACTACAAAATGGTGCAGATTTAAGAGCTATTCAAACAATGTTAGGACATTCAGATATATCATCTACACAAGTATATATGCAATTCCAAGATGAAGGCTTAAAAGATATTTATAGAAAAGCACATCCAAGAGCATAATAAACGAAAAGACAGCTATATGAAAATATAGCTGTCTTTTCTTAAAAACAGAGTAAAAATTATTGACAAAAATAAACATTTGTTCTATTACATTATGTGTAAGAAAAAATACTTACCAAGATTATACAAAATTAAAATTATATGATAAAATATATAGGGGGAAGATATTTTATATGATAGAAGAATTAGAAAATTTAATTGAATTTATACAAAAAGAATATAGAGAAATAACTGAAAAATGGGAAAATAGTATATATTATTCTAAGATTAACTGGAAAAATACGTTAGTTTTCAATCTGTTAGAAAATAAAGAGTTATTAGATGCTATCATTTGCTATAGAGATTTTATTAATGAAAATATTATCCAATTATTAATGGATTTTAAACAGTTTAATACAGATACAGCAAAAGTTAATATTAGAGCAAAAGCGAGGGAATGATGAATGGTAACACATTTTATCTTTATGAGTAGTTCATATTCATTAGGAACAAGAATTGCACTTGATTTTATAGTAAAAGATGAAAGTATTCAATTAAAGTTAAAAAAAGATTTAGATAAAATCATTGAAGTATGTGGAAAAGATGTTTCAATATCAACACATATGATTCAAGCAGAGGATGAAACATGGAAATCAGTTTGTAAAGCAGATCACTTTTTTAAAAATGTTAAGGTAATAGAATCTTTGGATGAGTTTATAGAGTTAATACAAAAAGACAGAAAACTAGAAGGCATCGATGTTGCCAAATATATATTATCGAAAATTACTTGTACACAATTAAAATTACAAAAATTAGTGTATTTATGCTTTGCAGATTATCTATGTGAAACAGGAAAGAAGCTATTTACTGATAAAATATATGCTTTTAAATATGGTCCGGTAGTGGATACAGTATATAAACGATATAAAGAATATGGATATAAACCGATTGAAGAGGAAACAACAGATATAGATAGCAAAAATATTCATGAAATGCCAGCTAAGAGTCGAATTATGTTTGCAGAGGATGGAACAGAAAAAATAATAAGTATAGAAAAGACATTAAAAAAATATGCAAATTTGTCAGCTTCAGAATTAGTTGGTCTAACACATCATGAAAATACACCGTGGTCTAAAACACCTAAAGGAGAAGAAAACTTATATTCGATAATAGAATTGGATGTTATAAAAAAATATCATAAAAATGAAGAATTATAACAAATTTAGAGCAAATATGAATTTGCTCTTTTTTAATTGATAACAAAATCAGAAATACTTGTACTTATTATAGAAATTATGGTAAAATATGACTTATGAAAAATAATAACAAGATGAAAAGGTGAAAAAATGAAAAAATCAGTAATATTAAGAGTAATTGTAGTAATGATGGTTTTATGTAGTATTATTTTAGCATTGACAATTGCCTATTTTTTTACAGCAGATATTGAAACAAGGGAGCCAGAACAAATTATAGAAGAATGTGAAATAAATACATATACATATATGGAAAGACAGGTATTTACGATTGCCAAAAAAGAGATAGAGGAAGAGTATAATTCAAAATATATATTATATTTTCATGGAGGCTCATATGTAGCAGAAGCAACAGATAATCATTGGACTTTTGTAGAAAATATTGTAAAAAATACAGGATATACTGTTATTATGCCAGATTACCCATTAACACCAAAATATAACTACAAAGGTGTATATCATATGGTAGAGCCATTATATAAAGAGATAATAGAAAAAATAGGAAATGATAATGTAATCCTTATGGGAGATTCGGCAGGAGGAGGATTAGCACTTGGTTTATATGAAAAAATGGCAGAGGAATCAGTAGCACTTCCTATAAAAACAATTCTAATTTCTCCATGGCTTGATGTAAGGCTAGAAAATGAAAATATTAAAGAGGTAGAAAAAAGGGATACGATTTTGAATAAAGAAGCATTAAGATTAGCTGGAATTGCTTATTCTGGAAATGATGGCATCAATAGTTATTTAGTAAATCCAATTGAAGGAGATATATCAACATTAAAAAATATTAAAATATTTATAGGAACAGAGGATATATTAAATCCTGATTGTCACTTGTTAAAAGAAAAAGCAGAATCGGTAAATGGTGATGTAGAAATCAAAGAATATACGGGGGCAAAACATATTTGGATAATTGATAATAACTCAGGAGAAGAAATGACACAAAAAGCATATAATGATGTAATAGAGGAATTAAAAAACATATAAGGAGAACATATCTTATGAGTAATAAGAAAGAAAAATTATATTGGAGAAGATTAGATAATTCTGCCAAAATATTTCCGATATCTGCTGGAAAAAAATATAGTACAGTTTTTAGATTGTCAGCAGTGCTAAAGGAAGAAATAAAACCAAAAATATTAAAAGCAGCAGTGAATAAAGCTTTAAAGCAATATGAATATTTTAGGGTTAAACTAAAAAATGGATTTTTTTGGAATTATTTAGAATATAATCCTAAAGAAATCATGATAGAGGAGGAAAAGGAATATCCTTGTAAGTATATCGAGCCCAAAGAAAATAATAGTTATTTATTTAAAGTTACGTATTTTGATAAAAAAATCAATATTGATATATTCCACTCATTAACAGATGGGAATAGTGGAGTTATGTTTTTTAGAGAAATTATATATAACTATATAGAACTGACACATAAAGAAGAATTTCAAGAAGAACTAAGAATAAAAAGAAAATTTGACATATCAACAGAGGATAGCTATATAAAAAATTATAATAAAAAAGCAAAAGGAAATAATTCTTCTAGAAAAGCATATAAATTAGGTGGGAGAAAAATAAAATTAGGAGCCATTTCAGCCATTCATGAAATCATAGATTTGGACCAATTAAAACAAGAAGCAAAAAAATATGAGGCAACAATTACACAATATTTAACAGCTGTTTTAATATATGCTATTTATCAGGCAAATTATTTAAAATATAAAGGGAAAAAGCCAATAAAGGTATGTATACCTGTTAATTTAAAAAAATATTTCCCTTCAAATACCATTTCCAACTTCTTTTCATATATAACGGTAGAAGCTGAAATGAAAAAGAATAATTTAGATACATTTCATAAAATATTAGATTTTGTAAAAAAGGATTTTACCAAAAGACTTACACCTGAAGAAATACAAAAAACGATGTCAGGAAATGTAAAATTGGGAACCAATCCATTTATAAAACTAATTCCATTAGTTGTAAAAAAGCCAATTGTTAGATTAAGTTATTTGGAAATTAGAAAATATACAACAACAACATTTTCTAATATAGGAAGAATTGGTATTATCGGTAAATATCAAAAATATATAGAAGATTTTCTAATGTTAATTGCACCTGAACCAGTAGAAAAAATTAAATGTTCAGCATGTTCTTTTGAAAATCATATTGTCTTTACATTTACTTCTATTCTGGATGATTGTGCAATAGAAAAAGAATTTTATGAATTTTTAAAAGAAAAAAATATTAATGTAAAAATAGAAAGTAATGGTGTTTTAGATGTTATATCCACAAAAACTAAGTAGTAAAAAGAATAATTTGATTATAAAAATATTATTAGGTGTTTCCTTATTGATTGCAATTATATTAATCATAATCAACAAATTGACAACACCTGAAATTCATTGGGCAGCACTTGTAAATGCTGGTATTATTTATACATGGATAACAGTAATCTATTCAATTAATAAAAGAACCAATATTGCAGGACATGTTATGATACAAGCAATAGCAATTTCTCTTTTAACAACATATATTGACTATAAATTAGGATTTAAAGGATGGTCTTTAGAAATTTCTATTCCCATCATTATTATGATAGCCAATATAACCATGTTAATATTAACAATTATAAGTCATAGAAAATATGTAAGATATGCTATTTATCAATTAGTGATTTGTATATATAGTTTGCTTCCAATTTATTTTATGCAAGAACATTTGATTCAGCATTATATTTTAAGTTATGTTGCTATAGGTATATCCATTATAAACTTTATTCTAACCATTATACTTTCTGCAAGAGATGTAAAAGAAGCGATTATCAGAAAGTTTCATATATAAAAAAGAAGAATTCAATAAGTGAAGAAATAAAAATAAGTCGTAGAGTACTTTACTCTACGACTTTATCTATATGAATTATACCAATAAATTATATAGATAGCAATAATCAGTATAAAAATTTTTAAAGCATAATATACAAAAATAGTGAATTTAGCAGTGTTTTTTTTAAAGTAGAATTTTCCTGAAGTAAAGTACTCTAAGAAAAATAAAAGGACAAAAGAAGGGAGTAAAATATGAGAAAAACGTTGTTAAAGAAAATAAATCATGAAGAAAGTGCAATTACGTTATTAGTATTAGTGATTACCATTGTTATATTATTAATCCTAGCAGGAATTACGATAAGTGCTGTCACAGGAGATAATGGAATTATAAGAAATGCAGGACAAGCAAAAGAAGAAACAGAGATTGCTAATGAAAAAGAAATAGTAGAAAAGGCAACAGTACAAGCCATGGGAAATAACAAATATGGGAATATTGAAGAAGAAGAATTACAAAAACAATTAGATAAAGAAACAGCAGAGGGGAAAACAAAAGTAAGTATAATAAGAAAAAAATATATTGTAGAGTTTATAGATTCTCAAAGGATGTATCGAATAGATGATAGTGGAAATGTATATGAATACATATATACAGATTTACCAATTATGGAGAGTGGACTGGATTTCTGTAATAGAATGAAAGAATATCGAACACAAATTATAAATATCAAAGTAGTGAACTATGTTGAGGTTCCAGAAAAAGCAGTAAAAAGTTTTGATGTTTCAAAAACAAAGGATGAAAGTGTAATGGCTTGGTTTGTAGTCAATGAAGAGAATAATGAATATTATGATTTATATATTGGAGGAAATGACGGGGGACAAGCATCAGAAAATTGTCAAAATATGTTTTCTGATATGGAAAATGTTATTAGTATTGATTTAGAAGAGTTTTATACAGATAATACGACAAATTTTGGATATATGTTTCAAAGTTGTAAAAATCTAGAGAAAATAAACTTAAGTAATTTAAATACAAGTAAAGCAAGCTATATGGGAAGTTTATTTGCTAGCTGTAGTAAATTAAAAGAATGAGATATTAGTCATTTTGATACAAGCAAAGTAACAGATATGAGTGCAATGTTTTATGGATGTAAAAGTTTGAAAATGATTGATTTTACAAATATTGATACAAGTAATGTAAGGTATATGAATGCAATGTTTAGACAATGTGAATTAGAATCATTAGATTTAAGTACATTTGACACAAGTAATGTAATAAGAACAGACTTGATGTTTTATAGTTGTTATAACCTAAAAACAATTTATGTTAGTGATAAATGGAGTAATAATAAAGTTACAGCAAGTAATGACATGTTTAAAAACTGTTCTAATTTAAGAGGAAGTATAAATTATGATAGTACCAAAGTAGATATAGAGTATGCTAATTATGAGAATGGGTATTTTACATATAAAGAATAAAAAATAAAAGTCGTAGAGTCATTAAATCTACGACTTTTATATATGTAAGTAATCTTCCGGCTATGCCGGTAGTGGCATAAGCTTTAGCTTTGTAGCAAAGCAACTCCTTTCATGCTATA